>JBKCLM010000025.1:0-7649 GCA_046300655.1 Chloroflexota bacterium
CGGAAATGTGATGGATGAGCTCCACCACGTCATGCTGGTCGGCGTGGGTGCCGAGTTGTTCGCAAAAGAAAAGGGGTTCGATTTTGTTATTTTGCTCAGCCCCTAAGCCGAAAAGACCTGGCGTGACGGCCTCGCCGGCAAGTTCGGTCCCGAATGGGCCAATGACGGCCTCGCCAACATCAAGGCCTTGATTAGTCAGTCGAGCAAACTCGCCACCGACCCCCAAAAGGTCGCTGGCACCGTCAACTTCATCGCCATCGATGGCCACGGCAACATCGCCTCAGCTGTCAGCACCAGTGGTTGGGCCTGGAAGTACCCCGGCCGCCTCGGCGACTCGCCAATCATCGGTGCTGGTAACTACTGCGATAACCGCTACGGCGGCGCCGCCTGCACCGGGCTCGGCGAAATCGCCATTCGTTGTGGGCTAGCCCGCACCACCGTCATGAATATGCGCTTTGGCATGAGCGTCGAAGAGGCCGTGACGAGCGCATTTGCAGATATGCGCACCATCGATATGCCCAAAAACCAAATCAACATGAACATGATTGCCCTCGACGCCCAAGGCCGACACTTTGCCATGACCACCCACGATAAGGCCGAATACGCCTATATCGCCGACGGCATGGAGATTCCCGCGTTGGTACCGCGCGCGACGTTCGAGGTGTAATTGTGCAATATCGACGTGGTTGGATCTGGCTGATGGTGGTCTGTCTCGGCTGGTTGAGTGCCTGTGCAAGCAGTGCCGCCCAACCTACACCACAACCTACCGTATCTCCAGCACCAACCACGTTGATTGTCTGGCATGCATTCGGTGGCACAACCGGCAATGCCCTTGATGACATCCTGCAACACATTGCCACCACCAATAACATCAACGTGGTGGTACAGCGCATGCCGGTGGCGACCATTGTCAACGACATCCAGACCACCTGGCCCCAATCACGTGGCCCACACGTCGTGCTCCTCAGTAATAGTCAATTACAGCAGCTTGCCAATCAAAACATTGCGCTCCCGCTCGATACCCTCATCGACGTCAGCAGTCGCAATGTCGTCGATGCCGTCATCATTGCCACCGGCCAAGTGCGCAATCAGCAAGATGACACGGTGTTGCTCGGCTTACCAATCACCTATGAGCTCCCCGTACTCTTTTATAATCGACGCAATGTGCTTAGCGCACCCATGTACACCGACGAGCTCTTCAATATGGCTCATAGCCTGACTACCACGCCACAATGGGGCTTGGGGGCCGATGTATCGTTTGACAACTTTGGTGGGTATCTCGCCGCGTTCGGTGGCCAAATCATCGACGCACAAGGCGCGGTAGTGCTCGGTGGTAGTGGGCGGATCGGCACCGAAGCCTGGCTCAGTTGGCTGAGCACACTCAACAGCGATCCGTTGTTGCTCACCCGCTTGAACGGTATTTTTAGCGTGAAACGCAGCGTCGGTGCCGGACAAATGACCATGGTCATCGATGATTCGAGTCAACAACGCACCTATCAGCAGTTGTGGGGGAGTTCAGTTGGCATTAGCGCGTTACCGACGCTCAGTCTCACCAATCAACCCGCCCAACCGTATGTACGCACCACGACGGTCGTACTCAACCAACGTCTCAGTCCTGCGGAGGTCGAGGCTGCGCGAATTCTGCTCAACACCCTCATCCAAACCGATGCACAACAACGACTGCTCAACAGTGGGCTCCAGCCGGTCAATCGGCTTGTGCCTCTCGACGAATACCCAACGGCTACAAGTATCCGCGAGGCCACATTACATGCGCTAGCCCCACCGAGTGCGTTATTGCGCTATGATGTCCATGCCGTGTTACGCGCCATGATTACCCAAGTTGTCGTCGGCGCCCAAAGTCCGGCCGACGCAGTGACGACCGCCGATCAACAGTTACGTCAACTACTCGAAGGGAATACGACACCATGACCAATCCGCTTGAGTCCTACATCCGCAACATCCCTGATTTCCCGATTCCGGGCATTCAGTTCAAAGATATCACCACGTTGCTCCGCGACGGTCAGGCCCTGCAACAGGCCATCAACATCTTCGTTGAGCGCTATCGCGACCAACACATCGATGCCGTGGTTGCCATTGAATCGCGTGGGTTCATCTTTGGGGCGCCTCTGGCGTACGCACTCGGCATCGGCCTTGTGCCTGTCCGCAAGGTCGGCAAGCTGCCGGCCGACACCTACAAACTCGAGTACGCCCTCGAATACGGTACCGCCACGCTCGAGATTCACAAGGATGCATTCGCACCGGGCGCACGCGTCATCGTAATTGACGACCTGCTCGCCACCGGCGGCACCATTGCGGCCGCCTGTGAGTTGGCTGAGACCGCTGGTGCCACCGTGGTTGAGGCTGCGTTTTTGATTGAGTTGTCGTTTTTGGGTGGTCGTGAAAAACTCGGCCAGCGCCAGATTTATAGCCAAATTACCTACTAGTTCATCTGCCGTGGGCGGCGTCTACGTCAGTGGGCGCCGCAGCTGTACGACGATATATCCCACGAGCAAAATCACGGCAAAACCAAACCACTGTACTGCATAACTCAGATGCGACCCCATACCCATGTCCTCGGTCGCCGTGGGAATCGGCACACCTGCTAATGGCGCTGATCCATCAGGCTGAATGTCGATGAACCCGTCGACGAGGGCATACGGCGTCTGCACATCAATGGCAGCTACATCCACATAAAACCACTTATCGCGCCGCCCATCTTTGAGGGGCACTTCATTGATTTGATCGAACTCGGCCTGCGAAATGCGCCAGACACCCAACACCTCTTGCGCTCCAACCGGTGCCGGATAAGCACTTTGCCAATCGCCGAGCCCCTCTTGGTAATAAATCCAACCGCGGTTCACCAAGATGGCCCTGCCATCTGCCAAGACGAGCGGCGTCAAGACGTGATACCCGGTACGTCCGTTGTACTCACGATTGCGCCACAAAATCTGCTGCGCATTATCGTACGTGCCGCGGACAACGATGTTACGATAATCGCGCTGCGCCGGCTCGAGCGCTTCCATATCAATTAACTCGACCGGAGCAATGGTCATCCGGTCCATGATTTTGGTGTTTTGTTCCATGCGTTGGTGATGGCGATCGAGTTGCCACATGCCCAACCGTACCAAGATTGCCAACAGGATGAGCACCGCCACAGTCATGTATTTTCGGCGTCCTACCAAAAAAGGTCGTAGCATCAATATCCTCTACGTTTCTAGTCTTCAGTATCGTCTTTTGGGCAAAATGCGTTTGACATCGCCATGCCAAACTGCTATACTGCCAATCGTTGCGCCGATATAGCTCAGCGGTTAGAGCGAACGACTCATAATCGTTAGGTCGGTGGTTCGATTCCACCTATCGGCACCAGTTACCCCTCGTCAACCCGACGAGGGGTTGCCGTTTTATCGGGCCAACGCAACGCCATCAACGGTGCCTCACACAACCGATACCACTGGTGCGCCAACCACACCGCCCCTATCAAATATATCATTGTAATCAGCACATCGCGCCACCATATCTGCCCAATTCCACCCGAAAGGCCTTCAATCGTCAAGCGCCAGGGGATATGGACGAGATAGAGCGAATACGAAATGGCAGCCAGTTTTTGGACATTGCGCTGCCACCACGTCGGTGCAGCACTCCGCCAGGTCGCCAGGGCCGGCAAGAGCAACGCAACACTCAGTGTCGTCAGCGGAATCAGCGCCACACGCGCCCAGACCGCCACATCAAGCGCCACATGACTCTGCCAGAAGAACCAGACGCTCACCGTAGCCCCACCCACACCGATCCACGTCAGCAGGCGCGATACCCCTTGCCCACGCACATGCCAGGCCCAGACCATCAGCATACCAATGGCGATTGCATCAAGCCGCAACGGGACAAACTGGCGCAACCCGGCCTCCCACGGCAAATCACCGAGTGCCAACCAAGTGCGGAGCCCAAAGGGGATGAACGTCAATGCCAGCAATATGCTCAACAGCGCCCGTGCCGGACGCACCACACGAGCGAGTACTGCGACACCAACTGCCGTCAACAGATAAAACCACTCCTCGACGGCCAGGCTCCATGCCACAAAAAAGTACGGCGGGTGCGCCTGCCAGATATTTTGGCCAAACAGCCAATACGGCGTGAGTGTCTGCCATGTTGCACCACTCCACCCGGCCGCAGCGACAATTGCCAGCATCAACCAGTATGGCGGTAGTGTCCGCCCCCAGCGCCGATGCAAAAAGAGCTGCACGGCATCTCCCTGTTGCCACGTCGGCA
Source organism: Chloroflexota bacterium (assembly GCA_046300655.1). Lineage (GTDB taxonomy): Bacteria > Chloroflexota > Chloroflexia > Chloroflexales > Roseiflexaceae > UBA965. The sequence goes on from JBKCLM010000025.1 coordinate 4,264, forward strand.
ACGCCCGAATAATTAACCCACCGATTAGCCACCCACTCAACACAAAAAAACATTCAACACCGACAAAGGCAAACCACTGCGGAATCCAGGCGAGGCCCGCAGGATAATACGCCAAGGTCGCTGATGCATGCCCGATTACCACCGTACTTATGGCGAATGCGCGTAATGCATCGAGGCCAAATCGGCGCCCTGATGCATCAACATCCACAACCCGTGTCCCCTGCAACCAGCGATCAAGCAGGGGAGCGATGCTAGCTGCAGCCTGCACGAACTGCCAACGCCCTGCACCAACCCAGACCACGCCGATGATACTCGCCATCACCCAGCCCATGGGGCCAAGTACAATACATCCACACAAGATGCCACCTAAGAGCCACTGGCGGTATGGGCGGATATACCGCCACCACCAACGCCGATAGCGCATCGCCCACACAACGCCGACAAGCATCAATAGTTGCCAGAGTGGCGCCCATATAGCCAACCCACCCAACCACACACAGACGGCAACCACGATGGTCACACCAAGTACTATCCATCGTGTTATACGTTTTGATTGAGGCATGTAGTGAGCAATAACAACACCTAAGGTACTCGTCAACAACCACAGCCATAACAGCTGCACCGCATCACCACGGCGCAACACAACCACTGCGCTCACGAGTACCAGTGCACCTAGCCAGCGCCAATGCGTCGGACGAACCCACCACCGCCCCCAAAACGCCGTCACGCCCACGGCAACCACACTCAGCAGCCACGATAACCATGCCAGCCATGACATACCTTGTGGTACGAGGCGGAGCTCGTCGATGGCCACACCCACCACGCGCCGATCAACCGTTATCGGCTCGGCCACATGAAGATGAACAGTAACACGGTCATGCCAATGAAGTGGGATTGTGACAGGGAGCGTATATCGAGTGAATCCTGGAGTAATAGGTATCTGCGTGACAGTATTAGCCACAGCCACGGTCAGTGTTGTCGGAGCGACACTACTTGCCATGATATGCAGGTCGTATGTGCCAGATCCGACACCAGCAACAGTGATATGTGCATCGGGTTGACTCCAGCGGAAGCTCGTGCCGGCACCGTATTCGGCATCATAAAAACCCATCACGGCAACGTCATCCCAACGGCCAATATCGGTACGGATTGGCAACGGGAGGAGCCACAATGCGGCGAGCCACGCAATTGTAATCATCCACCACATACGCCCTATCATGAATCACGCACCCGTTTCACCAAACCTACAATATTATGGGTAGCCCCGAAATCAGGCAGAGCGCCCACGGCACCACGCGCAGTGAGCAACGGTGGCGTCGCCCCAATTTTTTCAACATACCCAGCCCCAGCAACCAACACGACTGCAGTACCAGTCGGCAATGCGTCATAGGCGCCACGCACTGCGATGATGACCGCCTGAGACAACGTACGCAACAACACCGCTGCGTGTGAGAGCTCAGCGCCATGTTCAACCACAATCCCGGCGCACCCCTGTACCGTATGCAACCATGCACGATCGAATGTGCGCAGAACTACAATCGTTTGTTGCGGATCCATACCGCTCGGCAATGTAGCCCCGACAAATGTCGGTCGCCACACGATACCGCGTACCGTACCATCATTGATACTGCGCCCCTCAAGAATGGTCCGCATATCGTGTACTGTCGTGTTCCAACGCAGTACATCATCAAACCGATACATTGTTGCTGGTGCCTCAAGTTTGGCATATTCGGCCTGATTCGCTTTGCGTAGTTCCAACATCCCTGACGGCATACGCCAGCCACTCATCACCCGGACAAATTCATCAGGGCTTAACAGCCACACGTCCATCACGTTATCTAAATAGCGCCGCTCAACCGCTCGCTCCGCATGATGCATAATCAAACGGCGCGCTCGATCGAAAATACGCATCTGATCAGCCCGCAACCGATCACGCATCGTCATCATCTGTTGCAAATAGAGCCATATCGGCCACACCAACACACCTTTGAACGTATGTGGCGCAAGCGTGTGCATCGCAGTCGCTTGCAGGAGATTTTGAATGATTGGTTGACTCACCTCGCGGAAGCGCACGGCGGCAATGTCTTGCTCGTGCAATCCACGGAATCCGTACCGGTTAAGCAGCTCCTCCCACATGCCCAAGTAGGTGCTATCGACTGGTTGCTCACCACGTCGCAATTGTTCAACAACTTCAGGGTGTGTTGCCAAATAGCGCCGTATCGGCATCATATCAATCATTAAGCGTCGATTCAGTGATCGGTAGCGGCTACTCCACTCAGCATAAATACGCTGACGGCGCAGCCATGATTCAATTGGGCCAATGACGCGCGCCAATGCAAAGTGGGCATGTTGCGTGACTACAATCGACTCATGCAACACCATAATGATGTCGTCAAGTTCGCCATTGTATCGTTGGAGACGTTGTTGGAGTACCCGCAAACGCTGCATCGTTTGCCACGGTCGCACGATGACATCCCATGTCAAATGGAGCATTCGCACAAGTTGCTTGGCCACACGTAAACGACTGAATGGAATTGCCACCAGCACCGCGTCATTTAGATCATTTGCCATGCTTCCTGGTAATCCCCAACGGCGCATAATATCACCGAGCACACTATAATTAAAACGCACTCGCCCAGCAAAAATCTCGATAAATCGCCGATCATCACCAATCACTCGATCAAACTGGCGAAAGTAGCCAAGGAAATCGGCATGCGTTCCTTGGAGTAATTGCGTCATAAAATATGATGGCAGATTGGGCATGCCCTCGCGCCAATCACCTCCACCAAAGTGATCATTGCGACGTGGTGCCTGCAACGCCGGACGAATCTCGATCAGCCAACACGTCTCGCCGTCATCCGCCCATTCAACCTCCCACTGATGGTCTCCAAAGACCTGTCGCACCCGCCGCAACAATTGCTGCAACCGTTGGGCAAACGGTAACTTGGCATGGGCCAGCTCGCCCCGATAAATCCGCGGCAAACTCATGGCCATGCCGGTCACCGTACCACGTGCAATCCCGTCACCAATCCCTGCCACGTAGTTAATCCAGTCGTCCTCAAAACCACGTGCAACCAGTGCCATCCCCGCAAATTGGGGCTCGACCATACTCATCAATAACACATCGCCCCGACGTCGATTCTCAACATGCTGAATCGCACTCCATACGCCACAAATGGCCCGACTAAGCCCAGCAGGATCACGTCGATCAACGCGCAAACTTGTGGCATGAATGCCGTGCATCGCAAGGGGATATGGACTATCTGTATCGGTCAAGGTACGCACTGCAATCCGCGGGGCCAACCCAGACAACGTATGAAACAACCCAAGTGCATCAATAAACAATGCCTCATCGCGTGGGACCAAACGATCTTGTTGCGTCGCCA
>JBKCLM010000026.1:0-79479 GCA_046300655.1 Chloroflexota bacterium
TGGCGGGGATGACGGGATTCGAACCCGCGGTCTCGACCTTGACAGGGTCGCATGTTAGGCCTCTACACCACATCCCCATGTGGCTGTCCATCCGGTGAGTAATTGGTGACCCCAGAGGGATTCGAACCCTCGATCTTCACCTTGAGAGGGTGACGTCCTAGGCCGCTAGACGATGGGGCCATTCCTCACCGCTTTTGCCGTCGCGCTAGGCGCCTCGACAACGAAGTGAATGATACCACACAATTTTGTGGGATGCAAATGAATTTTGTGGGAATTTTTGGGCGTTCGTAGCAGTCAGCACAATGCACGGGTACACGGGATGATTTATCCACATTTTCATCATTACGAAGTATAATAGTAGTAATAGATAATTGTTTGAGTAAGGTTGCATGTCCATGACTGCACACATCACTGACGCAGTGGCGAATTTTCGTGAGCCCTACGGCCCAGGGATGGTCGTCCATGCCCACCAACATTCGGCATCAGCAGGTCAACGAATTACCCACCTAGCGGTTGACCCGGTGCTGTCACATGCGTGGATTAATTTGACGGGTGAGCCGTTTCGCCCACATCATGCGGCGACACTAATGGCCATGCGACGCCAGGAGCACGTGGCGATTGTCTCGGCCAATCCACGGCGCACATTGAGTTTGATCTGTATGACCATCAATGTATTACTTGAGGCGCCGACGCGTCGTGCATTATTGTTGGTTCACGACGAAGTCGCTGCCATGGCGCTCTACCGTGAGATTGTCGCTTTTGTTGAGAAGTTTTCGCAGGATACTGCGATTATGCCGGTGATTGTGACGGATACGACTGGGCCAATGGCCTCGGAGCGATTGTTAATCGTGACATACGATGCGCTCCATCGCCGTCTATTGGCACATCATGACCGCGCATGGCGCGCGGTGTGGCAATCATTGGCAATTTGTGGCATTGTCGATTTACATACAATTGCCGGTATTGGTATGTACCATCTGGGTGCGTTACTAAAGCGCATGCAACGAGTTGTCAATCAGTACAGCGATACCGCACACGTACAATACATGACCACGCTTGTGCCCGCCGCGGCTATCGACAGTGCGCTTGATGATTTGGCGATTGGCAGTTGGAAAGTCGTCAATGCCAATGACTATGCCTACGAAGCAACATCGATCGAAGTATGGAATCGCCCCGATGATGCCGTCCAGATGGCACAGGCGCTCGCGCACGATTTGAGTGCGCAAGGCTATGCTGCGCATATTTGGGCCCGTGATACGCTCCAACCGCTCCTCGAGCCGATTGATATGCACAGTAACGTGACAAGTGCCTCGCGATTGTGGAGTGCACAGGTGCTTATCATGGTTGGCGTGGCTGATGATCGCTGGCGAATCTCCGAGGCGCTCCAATCCGGGTATACGATGATTGTGGTGGTGCTCGGGGTACATCCGCTTGATCAGTGGTATGCCCATCATCCTGCATTGCTGGTTGATATGACGCCCCTCGCGTGGCCAGCGGCTTCCTTGAACGCATACGTACTCACCCAACACTTGCGGGCGGCAGCCTGTGAGATTCCCTTGACCGACGACGATTTTCGCCAGTGGTATGCGGGCGAGTTGCGCGATCGACTGGTCGAACGCGAACAACTCATGGCGTTGCCCGATCAACGGTGGAGTATTGCCGGCGATGATAACGTCTACGATGACTTCCACATGCTCTCGGCTATCGGGTTGCCGGTGTTGATGCAACTCGGTGATATGACCATCGACACGCCGTTTGATCCGACTGGGTTTGAGCGGTGGTTGGCTAAAGGTTCATCCGTGCCACCGTGGTATGGCGGCTTACGTGTGATACAGCGAAACGACGACGATGCTATTGTGACGCTCCAAAACGATGTGCCCGAACGGCGTACGATGCCGTTGCGCAGTAGTACGGTGGCGATTCGTGACAGCAAAGAAACCGTCATGCTCGCGCGTGGCATGCTCGCAACCTATGGGCGTGTGCTCGTGACCGAGTCAGTTGAAGGGGTGCGCGAGATTCGTGATGGGGTGGTCAAAGACCATACGATGACGCAAGCACTTGAAAGCCGTTGGAGTGCGCATGCATGGTGGATTGACATTCCAACCTATGTACATACCGATGCGCAAACGATTGGCTGGAGTGTGATTTTGGCGTTGCCTGCCCTGAGTTTGTTCACCACGTCTGCGGTAGTTCCTTGTGCGGATCTTCAGTTTGGCCGACTCTATTTTGTGGATTCCCAACCCGGTGGGAACGGTGCGAGTGAGTGGATGTTCCGCAATGTTGATGTGCTCTTGCAAACCGCGCTCCGGATTGCCAAAGTCATGCAACACGATGTGTTGTATGCCAAGAGTGCCACAAATGATGTGGCCTGGCTTGAGCTGATAACGCCAGCCCCGGTGCGCCAAACGGCAGCACAGGCTGTTGTACAACCTGCCGTGATTGCCGATACCGTCCCTGATGCCCCAGCCTCCTTGGAGGATGACGTGCCTGCGACCTACCCCGTTGTGGTTCCAGGCGTCATACCTGCTGAGCCAACAGATGTTACGATGCCACAACCGGTTATCGCCCCGACAGGTGGATCGGCCGTCGATCGTCGTATGGCGCAATCGCGCGCGCGTCGTGAACGACCACTTATTCCCGAAGTGCCAACGCCGGTGGTACCGCGCCCGAGTGTGCCGTCGCGAGTGATTCCACCGACTGCCAAACCTGCGCAGTCGCCGGCTGCCAATCAGCCCAAGCCGGCGGTGCGCGATACGGCGTCTCGCGAGACGCCGCCAACAACCAATGCGCAACAACCACGTACGCCGTCGGCGCGTGTTCCGAGCGATACGCCATCGGGACGACAAGATACCGCACCTACCCGTGACAAATCCGAAGAGCGCTCAACGCGTGAGCCAGCGAGTAGTGATAGTGGCGTGCCAAACGTCAATCGCATCATGGCCAATTTGCGCAAGCAGATTCAACAAAAACTCCCTACATCTGGGGCCAGTGTACCGACACGCGCATCGACGTCACGGCCACAGGATGAGATCCATCGGTTCGCGCCTGGGCAACGGATTTTTTGTTTGCCGTATGGTGATGGTGAGATTGTCGAGAGCTTTTTTGTGGACGGCCGCGAGTATATTCGTGTGGACTTCCCGAATTATGGGGAGCTCAAAATTGATCCATCACTGAGTTTGGTCAAAATCTTGTCGGATGCTGATGACACGCCTGCCGAAGACTAGACTATTGACAATTAGAACAAATATGCTACAATAGTGCGTACTGTGATGGTCACATCACCGCAAATACGAGGAATGATGCTGAAGCACGAGAGGAGTTGACCATGTCCAAAGATTTGAACAAAGTAATGATTACCGGCCGATTAGGGGCCGACCCCGAAATGCGCTTTACCCCACAAGGTAGCCCAGTTACCACATTTAATGTGGCGAGTGGCCGCACCTGGCGTTCGGCTGACGGCACGCAACATGACGACACCGAGTGGTTCCGTGTGGTGGCGTGGGATAAGTTGGCCGAGATTTGCAACCAATATCTCACCAAAGGCGCCCGTGTCTATGTTGAGGGGCGTTTGCAGACGCGCAAATATCAAGATCGCGAAGGTATCAATCGCCAGTCAACTGAAGTGATTGCCACCGATATGATTATTTTGAGTAGTCGGCGCGAAGATGACGCGGGTGGTTATGCCGGTGCGTCATTTGACGAGATGGGGGCAACACCACCGCGGGCCTCAACGCCTACCCCAACTCGTGCTCCTAGCGCACCACGGAGCAATGCGCCACAACCGATTAGTGATGACGAGTTTGATGCGCCACCACCGGCAGCGCGACCATCACGCCCGGCCAGTAACTCGCGGCCAAAGAGCCCGCCACCACAGGTAGATGATGACGCTGAGGATTTGCCGTTCTAGTCTATGTGTCTGATGGTTTGCATACAACAACGCGGGGACAATTACCATGGTAATTGTCCCCGCGTTCCATTTATATGTGGAGACTAATCGACTAGGTCGTCATACTCGGCGAGGAGGTCATGCCATTCACCGATGAGCTCATCACGACGCGCAGCGTAGTAGATGTGATCGACACCCTCTTCGTCGCGGTAGACTAGGTCTACTTGACGGCGCATTGGGCGAAGATAGCCGATGTTGCCCCACCAGCGAATGTGATCTTCGTTGATGGTTTGATCGGCAAGGTGCATGCGCGCGGCATACTGCCGAATGCTCCCTTCTTCGATGTCGTTCATCCGCCAAGGATGTGGGCTGACTTCGTCATTGCGCAAATTGCGGAAGATAAAGCGCTTATCACTTTGGTCGTCAAGAACTGTCTCAACTACCTCAATACCTGTGCGCGGCTTTTTGACCTGCACGAGATCAAGCCATGCTTGATTGAGCTGGTCGCGGGTTACCCCATGATACTCTTGAATTTCGAATGCATCTTCACCTGCACCGTCGCGTTTGTTTTTGAGCAACAAGTCGAAGCGTGGCTTGTTCTCCTCGTCGCGCCAAATGCGCGTAATCGCCCCACGTCCACGCCAACGCGGTCGACGTTCACCTTGGAAGTTAGGGAATGTCGCTTGGGCTGGCACACTCATTGCACTGGCACTCGCAATCACATGGCTAGCCGTAGGTGCTTGCGTAGTGGCGGCTGCCTGCTGCTCATCATCAAATGTGACCGTATCAACGGCCAATTGCGGTGCATAGGTATTGATGAGTTGTTGCCATTGGGCGCCCAATCCCCAGTCTGATACACCATAAAAGATATGATCGATGACACCATGGCTGTCACGATGGACCAAATCATATTTGGGGCGCCCACCTTGGATGTAGGCGCGCCACAAACCAAGTTGACCTTGCCATTTGATGTCCTCGAGATTGGCATTACCGTCACGCAGGTCTTCGTGGCGTTCGATGGCATAGTCCCAAAGACCTTGGGCGCGATCGCGTGTGACTCCGGCTGTGGTGCGCAAATCGCGTACTTCGTAGTGCCATACGCCACCACGACGCTGTGCAGACACGATGGATACACCGCTCCGGGGCAGGTCAAGGTCAGCGCCATTGTTTTGACTAGGGCGACACAGACGACGTAGGTCATCTGGCGTAGCCATCACAGTCTGCGCCTCGATCCGGAGCATGACACGCCCATCAGGAAGCATGTATGGTGGATTGTCGCCACGTACCTCAATACGGGCAATGTGCTCACCATCAATGGTAACAATCTCGCCTTGAACGTGTGGTGCTGGATTAATCTGCTCACCAGCCTTGAGCACGGTTGCCAGCAATTTGTCTTTTTGCTTGATGCCGATAACGGTGCCGTTATCGCTTCCAATCAAAAGAACACCACCGCCGATATTTGCGAGTGCTCCGATGTGCATACTAAAGTCTGCACTTTTGCCATCGGCGATTTGCACAATGTGATTATCATTGGTGGCTTGGAGCAACTGGTGCACTGCCCAACGACGTACTGGAGTATTGATGAAGATGGTTGCGTCTGTTTGCCGATGCATAATAACTGCACGCAACGCCTCGTATGTCGGGGTGTGTAATTTGACTTCGCTGAACCCCGCGCCGATCTCCTCAAGTGTCGTGGCACCTGAACCGCCGAGAATACATACCTCGGTGATGCCATCAATCGCTTGCGAGAGGGCATGCAGTTGATTGCTGGCAATCAGCTGTTTGATTTGTTCGATTCCTGCTGTCTGATCGGCATGTGCAATAGCAATGCCATTTGCTGCATGGATGAGTGCGCAAATGGCATTGGCTGGAGTTTTGGTTTGACCGTCAGTTGCGTTGGCGTCGAGGTGATGGATGATTGTTTCGATGTTGCTAATTGCAGCGTCTGCAGCAAAAATGGCGTTTACTGTTACCCCATCGGCACTGATAACTTCAAATCCCGGTAGGATTGTTGTGCGCGTGCGTAGATCATGATGGAGTGCAAGTCGTTGTTGATCTTCTGTGTTGAGAATTCCCGCTTTTTCGAGCAACACGAGTTTGTCATAATCTCGTTGGATTGCATCATAGCTTTTAATGTTGCCGATACCCGTTAATGCAACCATATCAAGTGATGCGTGGGTGATTGCGCGCAAGAGCTCGATGTGGTTACTGCCGCTGGTGACCGCATACCGTACATGTGGATCAATCCGCATGGTAGTGGTCCCAACAGGGACAGTACTAGCCGACATGTTCATAGACACTCCGATTGTTCAGATTTTGAGTTTTGCGAATATAACGTTGTCATTTACCGTTATCAAAAGTTGGTTGCAGATGATACGCATGAGCTTGATATCGCGCGTCGCTACAATATACGAATTAGAACCATGTACTTGCGTAATTTACGATAATACAATAGTGAATAATATAATGTAAAACGTATTAGATTGCAACTCGCAAGGTTATAGTATCAAAAGTTTTTCATCTGTAACATAACAATTTGCTCATAATATCGAACAATATCGATATTATGTGTTGTTTATGTGTTGCGTACAACGTAAAATAACGCGAGCAGTGTGCACAAATACACCATAATTATGTCATTGTTTGATACGCAAGTAAATAGATCAGCTGTGTGAAATTATGCGAATTAATGATTTACAAAAAGCATGTTGTTAAGTGTCGATACAGGCGATAGTGTCTATGGCAACTGATACCAAGGTCACTGCAACTAATGGTATAGTGGCAAGCATGTCTATTATTGTGACGACGATGTAATGAAGATGTAGGTATGCATATGACTGAGATGAATCACGAGCAAATTGGTGATCTTGCGTTTGTCCGCGATCCAGCGTACCCATATCCGTTTAAAGTGGAGATTGCCCCGCACTTTTGGATGACAGAACAAACCGGCAAATTGGCAGATGCAGTAGAGGGCTACTTCCAAGGTGTTGACCCTACACCAGCCCAACGAAGTGCGATGCAGACCTATCTAACCCAATATGTGACACGTGCGTTGCTTTTGCCAGGACAGAATCGGAATTTATTGCTCCAAAAAATTACCCAGCTGCGCTCTCAACGTGATTTTGAGCGCTTTGCGGATGATTTGGCCGATGTTGGTATTGAGCCGTTTTAAGCGTACACCGTTGTGCATGATGATGGTCTGTGAAGGGGGCTCTATTTGACAGCAAGTATCGCTGTAGCGTATGATTAAAGCGTTGTCACTCTCGGGGCGTAGCGCAGCCTGGTAGCGCACATGAATGGGGTTCATGAGGTCGGAGGTTCAAATCCTCTCGCCCCGACCAGACAACTGCTCACCACGAGCAACATCGTCGACCATGGTCGGCGTTTTTTTGTATCGGATGAGAATGCGAGGTATTATGGTACGACAATTTGTAGTAATCACCCTTATCGTTGGATTCATATTCGGTTCAGTGCCGGTGGCACAGGCGCAGACCCCAGGCGAGATGTGCTTTCCGGAGACAGGTTACTGTATTAGTGGGCGTATCCGCGAATACTGGGAGGCACAAGGTGGTTTACGCGTCTTTGGCTATCCTATCGGGCCACAGACGCAATCAGTGATTGAGGGCAAGAGCCTGACACTGCAGAACTTTGAGCGCAACCGGCTTGAGCTACATCCAAAGAATGCCCGTCCGTATGATGTATTGTTGGGGCGATTAGGCGCTGATCGGATTGTACAAAGTGGCCGTGATTGGTTCACCTTCCCCAAGTCTGCAGGTGCCGAGGGGTGTCGGACATTTAGCGAAACGGGACATGCCGTCTGTAGCCGGTTCTGGCAAGTCTGGCGCACCTATGGGCTTGAGATTGATGGGCAGGCTGGTATCAGTGAAAGCGAAAGCCTGGCATTGTTCGGCTTGCCGTTGTCAGGGGTTATTACCGAGCGCTTAAGTGACGGCAAAGAGTACCAGGTTCAGTGGTTTGAGCGTGCACGTTTTGAGTATCACCCCCAAAATACTGCCCCATATGATGTGCTGTTTGGCTTGTTAGGTAATGAGGTACGTGATTTTGTTCCAGCTAAGGCGCCGAACGATCTGCCGATCGTCGGACCCCCGAGCGGGACAGTCGCTGAGGCTGTACGGGTACTGGCACCCAAGGCTGCCACAAACGGGTATACGTATGATGATGTGGTTAGTATCGTACAGGCCTACGAGCGTATCGGCAATAGTGTTGGGGTTGACTGGTTCTTGGCTATCGCCCAAATGGCCCACGAAACCGGTTTTATGACTAGCTTCTGGTCGGCACGGCCACAACGCAATCCTGCCGGGCTCGGCGTTGATGGCAGCCGATCTAGTACGAACCCGAATGTGTCTGGCTGGGCATTTAATACACAACGTAATCAGTGGGAGAAGGGCTTGAGCTTTGCCTCGTGGGAAGACGAAGCGATCCCAGCCCATATCGGACGTATGCTGGCCTATGCAATGACTGATCAACAAGCGAATCCTGCCCAGAAGGCGCTGATTGATAAAGCGTTGTCGTATCGCCCGTTGCCGTCCCATTTGCGCGGCGTAGCCCCGACCATCGTCGGCATGAACGGCAAGTGGGCTGTGCCAGGCACCACCTACGGTCAACGCATCCTTGAAGTCATGATGAAACTCCGCGCAGTCCCGTAACTCTTCCCTTCACTCCTGCCCCTCGACAGCATCCTGTCGAGGGGCTTTTTGTATCGAATCAGCTTGATATCAGCTCTTTTGACAAAATAATTACAAATTATATTTATTGCTATTGCATAACATGACAAATTGTGTTAATATCTCACATAGATGTAATCAAATTGTAATTTACTACATAATGCAGTAATCTCAATCAAGGGCTGAGTGGAGTAAGGAGCCAGCGATGGGTGAGATGAGTCTAAGTGCAGCATACGAGCTCATGCGTCATGCGGTACGTGAGGGAGAGCAGGTTAAAGTGGCGAGTATTGCGCGTCACGTGCTGCAGTATTTTCCGCACAACATTAAGGCCAAGTTGTACTTAGGCGAGGCATTGGTAGCAGCTGGCTTACACAGCGAAGCACGCACGATTTTTTTGTCGGTATGCGAGAGCGACCCAGAGAATTTTGTGGCGTTGGTTGGCTTAAGTGCAATTGCCGAGCAAACCGATCAACTCAGCGATGCGATTTATTATTTGGAGCGTGCGATTGAGATGCGCCCAGACATGAGCGATATTCGCACGCGTTTGGCAAGCATGTATCAGCGCACTGCCAAAGACGATCAGTATTTGCAGATGACGCGCGTCGGTCTAGGGCGATTATTTGTCCGCGGTCGCATGTTTGAGCAGGCGATTGATGAATTTCAGAAATTGCGAGCAATTCACCCTGAGCGACTCGATATCATCGTCGCATTGGCCGAATCATTGTGGCGTAATGGGGATGAGCATGCGGCGTACGATGTATGTATGCAGGCCGTTGCGGATGCGCCGCAGCTCCTCAAGGCGAATTTTATTATTGGGCGATACCAAACCCACCGTGATACGACGCAGAGTGCACATTATTGGCAACAGGCACAACTCTATGACCCGATGCTTGAGACGGCCAAAGAATTGTTCGGAGACGAGGCGTTACCGCCAGTTGCTGACTGGATGTTGCCAGAATGGGATGCACAATCATGGCAACATGATGCATTCGTGAAGTCATTTAATCAGGCGCAAGTCAAGTATATTAGTACCGAGGTAATCCCGACAATTCGTGATAGTGATGTGCAGTCAGTATTGGCACAGATGGGACAAATGGGCTATGAGCCTGCCCACGATCACGATGCAGACTGTGCTTGTCTTGACGCCCATGAGGTCAGTCATGACAGCACTGGGATGCTGTTACAACGGACGCTTGAGCGTCATGCATCAATGCAGACTGATGACACGCGGACGCTGAGTGTGCCTGCAGATGCAATCTCAGCGCAGGTGACTGAGCTATCGCCAGTTGTGACTGCAGCAACATTCGTTGCGGCGATGAACGGTACAACGGCTGATGATACACATCGTGCCACAACACCAGTTGTGCCCGAAGAGGACGACGTGGTGACTGAGCCTGTAGCTATGAAAGCCCCTGAGCCAGCATTTGATAATGTGCCATTTACGATTCCTGATGAGATTACTGATGATGATCGGTTCTTGATGACGGTTTTGCAGAAGCAACAGGCATATGCGGAGAGTGTTTTGCCGCACGCTGCGCCAATTGAACGGTTCCATAACGGTCGCCTGCGTATTCATACCGATCAAATTCGTACGATTAACTCAAGTGATGATTTATATGGCATGTTGGCACGGCTCGAGATCGCTCATCAACCAGCGCCGACCGAGGATTTGCGTGAGGTCATTGCACGCACACTGGGTGGTGGATTAATCGAGCGACCTCGTGTGTTGCCACCTCGCGATTTGTTTATCCCCAAACCGGCAACACCTGCACCAGTTGCATCAGCCGCAGCTGCGTTCCATACTGATGTCAAAGCTCAGCCGACAGCTCAACCTCCCGTCGCAAGTGATCACAACAGCCGCAGTGATGACTTGTTGGCTAACTTGCTGTCACAGCCACACAGTGGTTTGACCGAGGGGATGCGTGGCTTGTCGGCAGCCCTACCCCGTGTCGATCGGGTGGATTCGTTGGATGCGCTTCTGACAAATGCAAAGATGCCCGAGGCGGTTGGAGCGAATGCAAGTGATGATGACACGTTGTTGGCATTATTAGAACATCCCGAAGAAGCTATGCAGGCCAAAGCGGCCGCTGGTGCGTTTGATGGAATTGCGGTGAGTCGCGGTATGCGTCTGCACGACTTTGGCGATCAGCTCGCAGATGCGGCAGTGGATGTCACCGACATGTTGCGCGAGATTGGCTTGACAACCGGCGAGATCTCGAGTGCACAAGTCAATCAGGCTGTGGTTAATACAGGTCCACTGCCGCCGTCACAGATTGCCCGGAACGCACCACAAATCCCTTCAAAGTCGATTACCGTGAGCGAGCCTGTGCGACCTGCCGATGTGAACACACCACCACGAAACGTGCGTGAGATTCAACCGTCAGGGAACGAGGCGATTGATAGTTATTTGCGGGCGCTCAAGGCCGATCCAGAGAATGTGGTATTGCGACTCTCGGTGGCACGTGTGGCGGTGCAGTGCAGTATGTTTGATACTGCCATGTCACAATATCGTGCGCTAGTGCATAACAGTGCGTTACTTGATGATGTGATTGTTGATTTGCGCGATTTGTTGCATACGCTGGAGGAGTCGTACTTACGCCGCGAATGTCATCGCATTCTTGGGACGGCGTATTCGCGGCAAGGCAAAATGGCCGAGGCTGTGGCAGCGTTCCGCATGACCAAAAGCAGTGGCGCACCACCAATGATTTAGGCAAATGTGTCGTCGGAGCATGGATGAAACGGGGAGCAGGATGCTCCCCGTTTTTGGTGTGAAAAAGTACTTTGCTCATCACACAACGCTGAATGAATGGTATGATACGTAGTGGTATTGCAATAGCATATATGCTAAAGGAGTTTGTTCGTGGAGCGTTCATTAATTATTCTCAAGCCAGATGCCGTACAGCGTGGATTGGTCAGCACCATTTTGGGTCGTCTCGAGCAGCGCGGGTTGCGCTTTGCAGGGCTCAAGATGATGCATGTCACCGAGGAGTTGGCCCGCAAGCACTATGGCGAGCACGAGGGTAAGCCATTTTTTGCTGGTTTGATTGAGTACATCACGTCAGGCCCAGTGGTGGTGATTGTGGTGTCCGGTAAGAATGTCATCGAGACGGTTCGTACGATGGTCGGTGCAACCAATCCAGTCAAGGCTGCTCCTGGCACGATTCGTGGCGACTTCGGGCTCGAGATTGGTCGCAATTTGATTCACGCCTCAGACTCACCTGAGAGCGGCGAGCGTGAGACGGCTATCTTCTTTGCCAGCAATGAGTTGGTAACGATGGAGCGCAGCGTCGATCGCTGGATTTACGAGTAAGCGTGCATGAAAATTGCGATTATTGGTTTGGCCAATAGCGGCAAGACGACTGTATTTAATGCGTTGACACGCGGTACAGCTGAGACTGCCGCCTATAGTTCGGGGCAACTCGAACCAAATATTGCGACCGTCAAGGTGCCTGATGCGCGTCTTGACGAGTTGGCACGCATCTTCAAGCCACGCAAAATCACCGCCACCGACGTGCAATATGTTGATGTGGCCGGTATGAGTGGGGGCGGTAACCGTAGTGGATTGCCACCAGCGGTACTTAACTACATCAGTGGTGCAGATGCGCTGTTGCATGTGGTGCGTGCGTTCGAGGACAACACAGTGCCACATCCCGATGGGAGCGTGGACTTCCGTCGCGATATTGAGTCAGTTGATCTTGAGCTCATCTTCTCGGATTTGGCGATTATCGAGAAGCGCCTCGTGCGCCTCAACGGTGAAATCGGCAAGATGGCAGGGCGCGAGCGCGAGCTCCGCACCATCGAACGCGATGCACTGGTGCGTTTGCAAGCCGCCCTTGAGGCTGGTCAGCATGTGCGCGATATCGACCTCGACGAAGAAGAGTCACGACTCCTGCGTGGCTATCAGTTCTTGACGTCAAAGCCGATTTTGCAAGTCATCAATGTCGGTGATGATGCCGTCAATCAGCAAATCACGATTGACTACAACCACCGCATGAGTGGCGTGGCCGTGATTGCTGGCAAGATCGAAGCCGAGTTGGCCCAGATGAGTGACGATGATGCCACCATGTTCATGGAGGATCTCGGCATTACTGAGCCTGCCCGTAATCGTGTTATTCAAGTCTCGTATGAGTTGCTAGGCTTGATGAGCTTCTTGACTGCCGGTGAAGACGAAGTGCGCGCATGGACCATTCGGCGTAACACCCCAGCTGTTGAGGCTGCCGGGGCTATTCACTCCGATATCCAACGCGGCTTTATCCGTGCCGAGGTCGTAGCGTTTGCGGATTTGATCAAAGCTGGCGGTCTTGTTGAAGCCAAGAAAGCCGGTACAGTTCGACTTGAGGGCAAACAATACATCGTCAAAGACGGCGATATCTGCCACTTCTTGTTTAACGTGTAGCACTGTCGCAATACGGTGTGACAGCCCCTTGGGAGGGTACCCTCCCAAGGGGCTTTTGCGTGCTACACTAACACGTAAGGAACACGATTGGGTTGGTGGTGCGTGTGAGGGGCCTATGATTCGCTACATCCGGAGATTTATTCGCCTCGACGAGGTGTTACTCATCGTTTTGGTATTTATGCTGTTTGCGGTCGGTTATGTGCAACTCGTGTTGAGCACCGACAGTACTGGCCTGGTACCGACTGCTCGGGGTATTTTGCAAATTTTGTGGCCGTCATCGTTGCCGTTGTTGTGTTTTATTGTGATGTCGATTCTATTACATCGATTTCAACCTCAAACCGACCAACTCTTGTTGCCGTTGACGGCGTTTTTGAGTGGTATGGGACTGTTGTTCACCTCGCGTTTGGCGCCGAGCTTGGCGGTGTTGTATCCGGATACCTACCCCGATATTGACTCACGCCAAGCGATGTGGATTACGCTTGGATTAATCGTGTTTGGGGTGATTGTGCTGGTGCCATGGGATGCAATTCTGCGCAAACGGACGCGCATGTCGCTGATGGATCATATGGCGCATTACCGCTATGCCTGGCTTTCAATCGGTATGGCATTGATTGTCGCAACGTTTTTCTTTGGGACTGACCCCAATCAAAGCGGTGTCCGTGCGTGGTTGACAATTGGCCCAATTACATTCCAGCCATCTGAGTTGCTCAAAATCGTCTTGGTGATTTTTTTGGCATCGTATCTCGATGAACATCAGCATCAATTGGTGAGTGGGACTGAATGGTTCGGCATCAAGCTTCCCTCATTAAATGCCATGTTACCGTTGTTGCTGATGTGGGGCATCGCAATGGTGTTGATTGTCATTCAGCGCGATCTCGGTGCGGCCTTGATGTTGTTTAGTGTCTTTTTGGCGATGATCTATGTAGCAACGGGGCGCGGTCTGTATGCGGGTGGCGGCTTGCTGGCCTTCTTGGTCGGTGCCTACACGTTGCATCATTTTTTGCCGATTGTGCAGTTGCGTGTGGCAATCTGGCTTGATCCATGGTTGCAGGAACGCGGATACCAGTCAATTCAAGGGATGTATGCATTGGCGTCCGGCGGTATTTTGGGGAGTGGGATCGGACGTGGCATGCCGGGCATTGTCCCGGCCTCGCATACCGACTATATTTTTACGAGTATCGGCGAAGAGTTGGGTCTGTTGGGTGCGGTGAGCTTGTTACTGGTCTACCTGTTGTTGGCAGTGCGTGGCTATAGCATTGCAATGCGCCTGAGTGGCGAGTATTCGACATTTGAGCAACTGCTGGTCGTCGGCTTTACGACGATCCTGGTTATTCAGGCGTTTATTATCATTGGCGGGAATTTGCGTTTGATTCCATTGACTGGTATTACGATGCCGTTTGTGTCGTATGGTGGGTCGGCAGTGTTGATGAACTTTGTGGTAATGGGGCTATTGGCGCGTCTGTCTGTCAGTCAAAAATCATTGAATACCACGATTGCCTACTCGGCCAAATAGGATGCGACGTCACCGTATGGCGCGATAATCCGGCATGGATGCGCTCATGGTGTCGCCGGATTGTCACCACGCCCAAGTGGTTTTGGTATGATAATAAGATAAACAGCTGAGAGGAGTAGTTGCATGACGACTTTGTTGTTGATTCGTCATGGTGCCAATGATTGGGTCCATGGACGATTAGCCGGCCGCATCCCCGGCATTCATCTCAACGAAGAGGGTCGCCAGCAAGCTCAGGCTGTGGCGCAACGCCTTGCTGATATTCCGTTGACAGCCATATACGCCAGTCCTCTTGATCGCACCATGGAGACCGCGCAGGCCATTGTGGCAGGGCGTGACCTCACTATCACTCAAGTCCCCGATGTGCGCGAGGTTGACTATGGTGAGTGGCAGGGCGCCGAGCTCAAAGAGCTGTACAAGCATGATTTGTGGCCAGTGGTGCAGCACTACCCGAGCGGCATGCGGTTCCCTGGCGGTGAGTCAATCGCCGATGCCCAGATGCGCATGGTGCGCGCGCTTGATACGTTGTGTGCACAACACGGCGAGCATGATGTGATTGCGGTGGTGTCGCATGCGGATCTGATTAAACTCGCGTGTGCCCACTATATGGGCATGCACATGGACCTCTTTCAGCGGCTCGAAATCGGCACTTGCTCGGTGACAGCATTCCGCTTTACCAAGCTCGGGCCACGGTTGGCTGCCTATAATGATCTCGGCTCGCTTGCCCACCTCAAACCCAAACCGCCTGAACCACCGGCACAAGAGGCACCACAGGTATGAAGTACACCTATGATTTTGACCCGGCGTCACACTTTACGGTGGGGACTGTCGGAAAACCCGGCCAACGCACCTTCTATATTCAGGCGCGTGAGGGACGGACAATTTTGACCCTGCTGGCCGAAAAAGAGCAAGCGCGAGCCTTGGCGCAAGCACTTGATCGTCTTGGTGAGGAAATCCTGGCCAACAACCCGTTGCTGTCGAGCAACGAGGACGAAGTCCTGATTCGTGATATGTCACTCATTGAACCCATCGAACCAGCCTTTCGGGTGGTGCAGATGGGACTCGGATACGACGCCGATCGTGATTACTGTGTGATGATTTTGCAGGGTATGGACGACGACGACGAGGACCAAGCCCCCAATGCCCGCATCTGCATCCCCCGCGCCAATATGCGCGCTTTGAGCCAACACATCCTCAAGATTGTGTCGGGCGGTCGGCGCGTATGCGGTAATTGTGGGCGCCCGATGGATCCCGAAGGTCACTTCTGCCCGCAAATGAACTAACGCAATGAACACCAAAGGGTGCCAATGAGCGACGAACGACCAGCATTGACGATTAATCAGATGCTCGCCTTGTTGACCTATGCCGAGCTGACGCCGCAAACCTCGATGCCGTGGAGCAGTAATGCTACCATCTTGTGTATTGCGGCCCATGAGTCACAGCAGGCACTTGTGATTTATAAGCCACAGCGCGGTGAGCGTCCTCTGTGGGACTTCCCCCGTGGCACCTTGTGCAAGCGCGAGACTGCTGCATTTGTGGTGAGCCATGATCTCGAGTGGAACTTAGTGCCCCCCACGGTGCTCCGCGATGGCCCGTATGGCCTCGGTTCGGTGCAGTTATTTATCGAGAACGATGAGGAAGCGCATCTTTTTACCATGCAAAAAGAGGGCGGCTACGAGTCATACCTGCCTCGCCTCGCCGCATTCGATGTTATTATCAACAACGCAGACCGCAAAAGCGGGCACTGCTTGAAGGGCAGTGATGGCCGGCTGTGGGCCATTGACCACGGCATCGCGTTCCACGATGAGCCCAAGTTGCGCACCGTGCTGTGGGACTTTGCCGGTGAGCCACTACCAGAGGACATTGCCACTGATTTGGAGCACCTGCGCGTCCGACTCCATGGTCGTGATGGTGCCCTCAAGTTACTTGATACATTGCTTAGTCCAGAGGAAACCAAGGCCTTGCAACGACGCATTGACCGGTTACTGTCAAAGGGAAAGTACCCGGAACCGACCTCTGAGCGAAATTATCCTTGGCCACCTGTCTAAGGATTCATCGTGTTTGTGAGGAGTGGAGGTATTGTCTATGACGATTGCAAGTGAACAGCGCCCGCTGTGGGTGGCAGTGGTCGGTGCCGGTCCAGCCGGCTTTTATGCGATCGAAGCGTTGCTCAAAGGCGACGCTCATGTGCGCGTCGACATCATTGAGCGCTTACCCAATCCGTTCGGCCTCGTGCGATCAGGTGTTGCTCCTGACCACCAGTCAATCAAAGGCGTCACGCGTATCTACGACAAACTGATGGCTGACCCACGCGTGCGCTTCTTTGGGAATGTGACTGTGGGCACCGATATTACCCATGACGAGCTGTTAGCCCATTATGATCAAATCATCTACGCCGTTGGTGCCCAATCAGACCGCAAAATGGGCATTCCTGGCGAGGAATTGGTTGGCAGTGCCCCGGCTACGTCGTTTGTTGGCTGGTATAACGGCCACCCCGATTATCGCGATGCGCAGTTCAACCTCGACCATGAGCGCGTGGTGGTGATTGGCAACGGCAATGTGGCCATGGACGTGACGCGGATTTTGATGGCACCAATCGAAGAGCTGGCAACGACCGATATGGCCGATCATGCGATTGCGGCACTGCGTCAATCACAGGTCAAACAGGTGGTCATGCTCGGGCGTCGTGGTCCGGTTCAGGCGGCCTTTACCACGCCAGAGCTCAAAGAGTTCGGCGAGTTGCATGGCGTCGATGTCTATCTTGACGCCGAGGACTTTGTGCTCGACCCGGCCAGCGAGGCCCAATTGGCCAACGACAAAGTCGCTACCCGCAACATGGACGTGATGCGTCAATACTTGGAACGTGCGCCCGAGAGGCTTGATCGCTCCATCCACATGCGGTTTATGTGGTCGCCGGTGCAGATTCTGGGCGAAAACGGCCAAGTTACCGGTGTAGTGGTTGAGCGCAATCGCCTGGTTGA
The DNA here is from genome assembly GCA_046300655.1 of Chloroflexota bacterium. GTDB lineage: Bacteria > Chloroflexota > Chloroflexia > Chloroflexales > Roseiflexaceae > UBA965. The sequence goes on from JBKCLM010000026.1 coordinate 17,459, forward strand.
TGACGGTAATGGCAGCGTGCGGGCCGAGGGCACGGGTGATCGCCAAACCATCGCCTGTGGCATGGTGTTGCGCTCGGTCGGCTACCGTAGCGTGGCGTTGGCAGGAGTGCCGTTCGACGAGCGTCGTGGTTTGTTCCCCAACGTTGAGGGACGATTGACTGATGGTCCCGGTGGTGCTGTATTGCCGCGCACCTATGTGGTTGGCTGGGCCAAGCGCGGCCCGTCAGGCATCATTGGCACCAACAAACCAGACTCAGTGGCCACGGTCAACAGCATGAAAGCCGATTGGCAGGGATTGTCTGACTTGGCTGCTATCCACCGTGATGGTGCCGCTGTGGCGACGTTGATTGCAAATCGTACCGCCCAAGTGGTCGATTATGCCGGCTGGCAAGCCATCGATGCCCACGAGATTGCCACGGGAGCGCCCCAGGAGCGCCCACGCGTCAAGTTGACGCGCGTGGCCGATATGTTGAATGTCGCCAAACAACGCTAATGTGACATAACGAAGCACCCGTCGTGCATTCGCACGACGGGTGCTTTTGCGTGTTTTAGTCGATGCGATACGTGGCTACGACTGGGTAATGATCGCTAGGGAATCGTCCGTCAGCACCTCGACTCGTCACGATAGTCGACTGCTGCACACGGATGCGCTTGGTGGGATCGCGCAGGACAATCCAGTCGATGCGGTTATCGTCGCGCTCGCCCGATAACGCCGGCCACTCTACCCCTTTGAAGCCGTGGAACGACATGACGCCAACGCCATCTGCGTGCCCGGCGGCATTCCAACTGTCGACAAACCCGTAGTTACACAATGCGGCGTGTACGTCGCTATCTGGGGCAATATTGAAGTCGCCCGTGATAAATGTGGGGAGATGGGCAAACTGCTGCAGTTGGCGGGCGATGACGTGGATGGCCTGTCGGCGCGACTCCTCGCCCCGATGGTCGAGGTGGGTGTTGCACAGACAGAGTTGCATCTGGCTGGGAATGTGGGTGACGTGCATCCAGGTAGCAACGCGCATCCACGAGGTATCCCACGAAAGCGATGGACGGTCTGGTGTCTCACTCAGATGGAATCCGCCGTGTTGATGTACGGTAAACAGATTGCTACGCCAGGCGATGGCGGCGTATTCGTAGGGCGCATGATTGCCGTATGGCAAGCCAGGAGTAATCGTGTGTTGTGGGAATGACTGCATCATCCAGTCAACCTGGATTTGCATCGCCTCTTGAACGCCGATGACATCGGCGTTGAGGGTGTTAAGCACGCTGGCGAGCAAGTCATGTCGATATGGCCATGAATCATTGCCATCATCCGCGTTGGCGTTGCGCAGATTTGCGCTACAAATGGTGAGTTCCATACAATTACACTCCTAATCTGCGCAAAAATTCGCGGTTGCGGGCTGCACTCTCGCGTGGGGCGCCCATGCCGGGTAGGACATCTTGTTCGACCACAATCCAACCGTCGTAGCCCAATCTGTTGAGGGCTGCCAATACATCGGCAAAGGGTACTGCCCCTTGACCGAGCTCACAAAAAATCCCCGCCTTGAGGGCTGCAAAATAATCAAGATTGGCACGGCGCGTCAGGTCGGCAACATGCGCACTACAATCTTTGAAATGGACGAGGCGCAGGCGTGGGGCTAGTTCAGTCAATGCATCTACAAGATTGGTGGTGTTGCTCCCCGAACCAAACAAGTAGTGCCCCGTATCAAACACAAGCCCGAGAACAGCTGGATCAGTGTGATCCATGAAGCGTCGCACCTCGTCACTTGTCTCGACCAAACCAGCGCAGTGGTGATGGAACGCAGTCTGCAACCCGCTACTCGTATGCACAGACTGTGCTGCCCGATTGGCGACGACTGCTGCGTGCCGTATGACTGCATCACTGGTTGGGTTGGTGATGCGACCAGCATGTGTGGTGCGATGGGCGTCACTCCCGTTTTCGTCAGCTAAGATGAGCAGTGGTTGGTGGTGTTGTCCGAGGATTTGGGCAGTGTGTGCCAATAAATCGGCGGTGCGTTGCGCATTACTGATGGCAGGGGCAATGGTTGCATTCGTGCCAGCGAGTGGCACAGGCACATAGGCGCCGATAAGGGTCAGCTGGCGTCGTTGCAGTTCGGCCGCAAGCGCGCTGGGAGTTGTCGGCATAAATCCCCAATCACCTAGCTCGGTGCCAGTGTAACCAGTGGTGACGAGTTCGTCGAGCATTTGGGTGTATTCGATGCGTTCACCGCTGAGACCCTCGAACTCAAGCGTGCCCCACGAGCATGGTGCGTTGGCAATGCGAAACGGCGACATATCTCCATTACTCCTCTGTTGTCTGCGTTTGCCTCTATCATAATCGTGGTTTTGTCTCTGTGCAAACGATTGCACAACGGTGATGTATGGATTGGTACTTTTGTGCAAACGTTTGCACAATGTGACAAGTGTGGGTGTATGAGGGGCAGATGCGTCGATGTGGGCAAATGTGTGGTGTCGGTCTGTGAATTTAGCATGGTGATGGTGTTCTATTTGCAAAGCGCCTCTGAATCTTGTATACTTACTTTCGATGTGAAGGCGGGTAGCTCAATTAGGCAGAGCAGCGGCCTCCAAATCCGCAGGTTGCAGGTTCGATTCCTGTCCCGCCTGCCAACACATCACCACTTACAACTTGGAGAGATGGCGGAGTGGTCGATCGCGCTCGTCTTGAAAACGAGAGAACTAACGTTCCGAGGGTTCGAATCCCTCTCTCTCCTCCAGTCTCACTACAAACGCACGGGGAGGTCGCATAGTCGGCCTAGTGCGGCGGTTTGCTAAACCGCTAGGGAAGCAATTCCCTCGAGAGTTCGAATCTCTCCCTCCCCGCCAATAACCCCCGACAAGTAGCACACTTGTCGGGGGATTGATTTTGTACTGTGATGCTGATTATGCTGCGTATCGGTGTTACACCGGTGGGTATATGGTCAGCAGTCTGTGTCCATTGAGTAGTACAATCATGCACAGCATGGCTGGCGTGATTCCATCATCAGCGTCTATGCAATGATGCACGCGATGTATCATTGCGACAAAGGGCACAGTAAAGAAATGTCCATCATGATGCGCCGGATGATTGTGTTGTGGGCGATGGCAGTCGCAGTGACTGCGTGTGGTATCGACGAAGTGTTCATGGTTGGGTTGTGGGATGGGTCTGAGATAATGGGGTCCGCTCCGTGGTATCTCGTAGAACTCAACGGTAACCCGGTTGAGAATGTCACAGTGACGGTTCAATACGAGAATAATAATCTTGCAGGGTATGGATTTTGCAATTGGTACCGCGTGGCACCGTACCATACGTCATCTACAGCGATACACATCGATGATGTTGCGACGATGAATACCACGTGTACTGATGAACGTATGACATACGAGCAGGCGTATGTTGAGGCGTTGCGTGCCACCACTCAGATCACGGTGCATGATGGCAAGTTGTTGTTTCAGTCGGATCAAGGTCAGACGTTGTTGATGTTTATGCAGTAGGAGCGCAGTGTATGACCACACCACGCATTACCATGACCCTCGCGATGAGTCTTGATGGTTATATTGCCCGGCGTGATGGATCGTTTGATTGGATTATGGGCGATGGCGCCCATCGTGCTGATACGCCACAGCGCTGGGATTTTGCGGCGTTTTTGGCCGCTATTGATATTGTGGTGATGGGGCGTAACTCATATGTCCAGGGCTTTCATGCGGAGTATGCCGACAAACAGGTGGTGGTACTGACCACAACAGCGCAACTGACCCACGATCATGTGGTGTTCGTTGAGCCGGCGCAAGTGTTGGCGTATCTGCAGGAGCAGGCTATGCACGGGCGCCCGAACGTCTATCTGTTTGGTGGCAGTCGGGTGATTGCCCATTTTGTGAATGCAGATGCCATCGATGATTACTACGTGGGGATTGTGCCGGTGATTTTGGGCGATGGCATCCCACTGTTTGGACAACAGACCATTATGGCGCAGCTGACGCTTCAGCAAACATATGTCGATGATGGCGTGGTCGTGCTCCACTATCGTCGTCGTGAGGGTGCAGATGCATCGAATCTCCGCTAAAGATATACAACTGATTGCGCAACAACTCGCACCCATCGCTCGCCCACTTGATTGGGCGGTCTGGCAGGCATGGCGTGGACATGCGACGTGGAGTGATGTCGTACCGCATCTTACTGCGTATCAAAACGCCGATGGTGGCTTTGGGCACGGCATCGAGCCGGATGTCTGGCACCCGGCCTCGTCGCCACTGGCGACGACGATTGGCTTGCAATACGCGCACTGGATCGGGCTACCGCCGCAACATGCGCTCGTGCAACGCGCTTTGGGGTATCTTGTGGCGGCGTATGATACCTCGGCAGGCAAGTGGCACCCGATGGCTGCTGGTGTCAATGCGTACCCACATGCCCCGTGGTGGCATGTCGATGCACAGACGGGGCAGAATGCGCTGGACCGCGATTGGCCCAATCCGACAGCAGAGATTATCGGCTATCTGAGTATCTACCAAGGTACCGATGTTGATTTTGCGACCTTGTGTGCAGCCTTGGTGGATCATATTGCACAGGCTGACACCATGGAGTCGCATGCGTTGGCGTGCTATGTGCGGGCATATGATCGAGTGCCGCTGCAGGTGCAGGCGGCGTTGTATCCACACGTGGTGCGCCTTTTGCGCCCGACGATTCATCCAGTGCCGGCCGAGTGGCAAAGTGCCTACGTGCCAACCCCATTGGATTACGTACACACGCCAGCGAGCCCGTTTTTTGCCGAAATAGCCGACCTGATCGACATCCAACTGAATCAGTGGTGTCACCATGTACGGCACCACGGGCTATGGCGACCGACGTGGCAATGGGGACAGTATGATACAGAGTGGTCAACGGCACATGCCTGGTGGACTGGTAAAATGACGGTAGAACGCATGATGATTTTGGACCGATTTGGCCGGTTTGTGTAAGTGATTGATCATCTGAAAGGGCGCACCCTATGGACTACCGTGAACCGAAGGAGTTTCACCGGGGGACGACTGCGGGATTATTGGACGAGGCACAGAAAGCGGTTTATGACCGCGAGGGGTACTTGATTCTCCCAGAGTTGCTGAGCGATGCTGAGCTCGAGCCGGCGCGTCAGGCGATGCGCACCAAAGTGGACGAGATTGCGGCTGAACTTCGTCGTGATGGCAGAATTGTCGATGATTATGCGGATCAGCCGTTCGAACGGCGATTGGCGTTGCTATTTGCCAATCTGACCGATGCCGACTTTTTGCGCTACGGCCGTAGTTGGCGTGATCGCATTCCTGGGTACTTTGTGTTGATGACGAATCCCAAAATTTTGAATGCGGTGGAATCGTTGGTAGGTCCCGAAATCTTCGCCAATCCGGTCTACAACGTGCGCCCCAAAGTGCCCAAAGTGGCAGCTGGGGCGGTGCCGTGGCACCAAGACAAGAGCTATTGGCCGGATGCAAACGCTAATCCGGTGATTACGGTCTGGATTCCACTGGTGGATGCGACTGAGGAGAATGGCTGTTTGCATGTGTGGCCACGTACCCACAAAACGCAGGTCTACGACTTTCATCAAGAACAATACTCGGGCACAGGGTACTACGAAATATCCGGAAAAATGCTGACAAAAGCCAAGCGTTCAGCCGTATCATTACCAGTCAAAGCCGGAACAGCAATTCTGTTTAATGATCGCTGTGTTCACATGAGTACACCCAACAACTCGGACCATGTGCGCTGGAGTGTTGATTTGCGCTATCAGCCGACGGATCAGGATCCGATGCCACAACACGGAGCAGGGTTTTTGGCGCGGTCACGGTTGTACCCAGAGCGCGTGGCGCGACTTGATGATTGGTTGCACGAGCGCCCTGAAGCGCTGGTGTGAGTTGGATCAGCCCCCGCGCACGTTGCGTGCGCGGGGGCTTCGTGTTTAGCCGACGAACTGTAGGGCACTGCGCTCGATGGATTGAATGACGCCGTACTCGACGAGCGTCTCGCCGGCGATGGTGATTGACGAGAGTTGGAGCGTGCCAGCATAGACGGTGAGCGTGTAGATGTCGCCACGCCGGCTGATGTTGCCCCAGGCATGGCCAGTTGACCAGAACTGACTGGTGTGATCGGCGATCTCGCCGAACGAGAGGGCGCCGGTGATGGCATTGTACTGCTGGCCTGTCCAGGCCATAATCAGACCAAAGCTGGCCATGGCGCGGGCGTAGTGGTGGCCACATTCGGCCTCGTCGAAAGGACTGCGCTTAGCGCCGTCGTAGCGGGCGCGGATGTCGCTGATGACCTGGACTGCCTCGTCGCGCAGGCCGGCATAGATCATGCTGGCAGCCGCGGCATACTCGAAGCCGGTCATCACCTCGTTGAAGTAGGGGAATGGCCGGGCTGGGCGGTTACCACGGGGATATGAGGCCATGAGGAGCGCGGCTTCGTTACCGATCGCAAAACTGCGCATATGGTTGAAGTGGTGGTGTAGGCTGGCGGAGCGGTTGTAGGCGTAAATGCTTGATACGGTGGTTTTAAGCTGATTCGCGTCGACCAAATCACCGAGCCCGCTGATGTGGGCAAGATACTGGCCGACGAGTTGATCGACTAAGCAGCCGTCGCCGAGTTGGAGCTCAGGGTCGACGAGATTGCTGGCGCCCATGACCATGTGACGGATACCAGGGGCGATGTTGTCGGCGTGCATGGGTGGACGAATCTGGTGGAAGAAGTACTCGCCGTTAAATAGATTCTCCTGCGTCCACTGTGACCCCTGGGTAAAGAGACGCATGCACTCGACGGCGAATTCGTCGTCGTAGCAGGCCTTGGCCATCTCGGCGCCGGCACGTAAGGCGGCGAGGTACCAGAATTGCATTTGGGGGTTGGGCCCAAAGTACTCGACGTCCATGGTGTTGTGCTGACACCCCTCCATCACGCCGTCACGGTCGCCGTCCCAGCCGTTGGGAATCCAGGCGAAGCCCAGGGCTGCCTTGGCGGCCGGATAAAGCTGCTGGAGCCATTGGGTGTCGCCACTTAAGCGCCATTCGCGGTAGAGCTTGATGATACAGCCCATTTGACCGTCTGCAGCAGCCGTGGGCCAGGCTTGGGCGATAGTGAGCGGCAAGCCGATACGGAAGCTCATTTGGCCGTTGGTATTGGTGGCATGCAAAAACTCATTTTCGCGCATGCCTTTGGCCAAATCGCCGAACAAAAACGCTGTGGCTTGCTCGTAGTTCCAGACATGGGTACAGCTACCAAAGCACGAGCCGCGGAAGTCGTCGGTCCCCTCCCAGCCAAACAGGCGTCCGTCGGCTGTGCGGAACACGGTTTGACTGCGGAGCGTGCTCAAATTGAACAGAGCAGCCTCTTTGAGTACGTGTGGCAAATCGGCCGATGTGATTGTCTCGACAAACTCGAGGGTGCGGTCGGTGAGTTCGCTCAGGCGTGGGGCGGTTTGGATGACGACGTCCCAGGCATCGCCGAAGCGTTGGGTGTATTCGTTGCCGACGATGGTATCGGTGTATTCGCCGAAGTGCATCGCGCCGTACTCCTCGGAGCGCCAAGCCACGCGATTGGGGAAGTGCCAGCTGAGCATGATGGTCGCTGATGCGTGGCCGTGTGGCGCGAGCTGCAGGCGTTGTGCCAACGATCCGATTGGCTTGAGGGCGGCACTTTGGCGTGGCTCGAGCTGACCGTCGGCGCTGAAGTCATCCCAGAAATCGAGCAACGAATCGCCCCACGTGTAATCGGCCCATCCAGTGCGGTGGGTGACGTCGTGGGCGTCGATGAATGCCAGGGCTAGTGTGCCGTCTTGTTCGGTACCCTGATATGCGGGCGCCGTAGTGTAGACCAGGGCATTGATGCCGGCGCGGGTGCGGTAGGCAATCTGGTTACGGTGGTGGGCACGGCTGGCCTCATCGTCGCGTTGAAAGAAGTCGTTGACGATGCTGGCGCCGTAGTTGCCGGCCGTGTAGATGGTACCGAGGAAGTTTTGCAGCGATGTTGCCACATCAATCGTCAACGCCTCAGCGCTTTGATTGTGGAAATGATAGGTCAAGATGGCAACAGGTAAGCCACTGTCACTGGCATCGGGTGGCACGAGCGGATTAAATCCCTCGATATCGACATGGACTGGCACATCTTGATCGCGCAGATGGACGATGCCGAAGGGATAGGTCGCATCAAAACTACACTCGCGGAAGCGGGGCAAGCCATGATGGGCAGCAGTTGAACCAAACGCGCCTTGGTACTCGTCGATGCCGAGCGGTCCTTCAAGTGCGAGGATGAGGGGTGAGCGATTAGCGCCGCTGACGCGCATGGCCGTGAAGGCCGTGTCGGGGCGGAACTTCTTGGCCGGGCGATTGCCGATCTCCCAATCGCGCAGGTCACCACGGCCGCCGAGTGAGACGACGCCAGTGCCGATGCCGCCGAGGGGGAGCGCAATGTTGCGCAGGTGATTCTGGTCGTAGTGATGGACAATGGGTAACTTCGTTGGTACGCGCATCGTGGTATCCTTACTGATTGTGTTGCTACAAAAGCGACTTGTGCATGCGGTGGAATCCAGTATTCCACGGCCATAAACGCGTTGTCTTGGTAATCACAAAGCCGAGCTGTGCGTAGCGTTGTTATGCTCTTGAGTTATCTCATGATACATCAAGTGTAATCGATGGATGTCCGTGAGCATGTGCGTTGAGGGCGGCGTAGGTGATGAGTTGTTGACCCATTCCTTGCCCTAAAAGCGTTCAGCTCCCCAGAGATGCTGGATATAGACGTAGTCGTACCGTGTGAAAAAGTGATGTCAGCGCAATACATATGGTGGCGAGCCGGAGTGGTGTAGAGCATGGGGGCATCGCCACCGACATCCCTGCGGGCATTGCGGTGGGAGCATGATGCTGATATAAGTGATGTCGGTGTGATAAATCAATGCGACCACCCGGTTGAGGGTAGCCGCGTCATGTGATGTGGTGTCGGTGGGGCAATCTACCGCGTCATCTCCGTAGCGCATTGCGGGTGTCAATCACGAGTGGGGCGTGTTGTTTGACGAGTGCCCAGTCGTAACTGCTATGGTCGGTAGCAATGATGACGCAATCACTGGTGCGCAGGGCATCGGTCAAATCGGTGATGCCATGGAGTCGTTCGCCATCGATGCGGATGCTCGCAACATGTGGGTCATGGAATGTGACGCGAGCGCCCTTTTCACGCAAGAGATGAATGATATCGAGCGCTGGTGACTCACGGACATCCGAGACGTCTTTTTTGTAGGCAACGCCAAGAACGAGCACGGTGCTACCGCGAATCGCCTTGCTCTGGTCATTGAGGGCATCGGCGACTTTTTGGACCCAGTAACGGGGCATCGAGGTGTTGACCTCGCTAGCGAGCTCGATGAAGCGGGCAGTGTAATCGAGCGTCTTGAGCTTCCAGGATAAATAGAGTGGGTCAATCGGGATGCAGTGGCCACCGAGGCCCGGGCCCGGGGTGAACTTCATGAAGCCGAAGGGTTTGGTGGCGGCGGCCTCGATGACCTCCCAGGCGTTTAGCCCGAGACGATCACACATGAGTTGGACCTCGTTGACGAGGCCGATGTTGACGGCGCGGAAGGTGTTCTCGAGGAGTTTGGCCATCTCGGCGGCCTCGGGACTACTGACGGGCACAATCCGCTTAATAGCGGATTCGTACAATGCGCGCCCGACGTCGAGACAGGCTGGTGTGATGCCGCCCATAATCTTGGGGGTGTTTTGGGTGGTCCAATCGGTACGACCGGGGTCGACGCGCTCAGGCGAGAATGTCAAAAATACGTCGTGGCCGATCTGGAAGCCGCGTTCTTGGATGCGTGGCAAGAAAATCTCCCGCGTAGTGCCGGGATAGGTCGTGCTTTCGAGCACGATGAGCTGGCCAGGGCGGAGATTATTGGCGATATCTGAGGCGGCTTGGAGTACCGCTGACATATCTGGGTCACGAGTTTTGCTGAGCGGTGTTGGCACGCAGACGCTAATGGCGTCCATGTCTTTGAGCCGACTCATATCAGTTGTGGCGTCAATCAGCCCTTGGTTGACCAAATTTGCGAGTGTACTACTGGGGATATCCTCGATGTAGCTGATGCCGTTATTGATGGTAGCAGCGCGATCTGCGCTCAAGTCAAAACCAGTTACGCGAAAGCCTGCTTCGGCGAATACGACGGCCAAAGGCAAACCTACATAGCCAACACCAATAATGCCAATGCGCGCCTGGCGTGTGGCAATGCGTTCGTGTAGCGTTGATTGAGGGATACCCGCACTCATGCCCATCCTCCGTCAGTAATCACTGCAATGCATTATAGATGAAATATGAGAGCACCGGGAGTATGTGTAGCTGAAGTGTCGCTTACAGATTGCTGAATGACGACCGCACACTCAATCCATCACGACATCATCACATCTGTATCAGCATCAGAAGGTGATACATGTAATACTATATAGGGAGTAAAGAAAATCGAGATGTGTGGGAGTACGAATGCGCATATATCGTTGGATAAGTATTGTGATATTTGGGCTCGGGTTATGGACGAGCGCTCCTGTGCGTGCTGAACAGCAATTACCTGCTGTGACGATAGATGCTCCAGTGATTGCTGTCGGTCAGGCGCAACCATTGATGCCATTGTTGATGCGCGTGGCAATCCCGAACGGACCGAGCGGTGATGTGCATTTGGTGATCACTGATGTGATTGGCAATGTGGTGAGTACGAGCTCATTGACATTGATTGGTGGAATCGGAGAGACTACGATTATTCCACGTGGACGCGGTGGTCCGCAGCGCGCTGACATTTGGTCGGCAAGTAGTGGGCAATTACTGGTGCGTGTCGAGGGTGTCTATACGTTGGCGCCACGCACTGTGGTGAGTACAGGTGTTGAGCGATATGACCAGTTTGTGCCCAAAGCTGAGCAGTTGATGGATGGTGCGTGGCTTGAAATTCCGTTTGGTGAGGGTACAGTACGAGGGTATCGCTCACCAGATAGTCCGATGATTTGGTTGCGCGATCATGTCTATCAGATGCGCGGTGCGCGTTATTTTGATGGTGAATTGACCTCAACGATTGATGCGTTTGCACAGTTACAAGCGGCAAATGGTAGCTTTCCGGATTATCTACCACGGGCACCATGGACGACAACGCCGTATCGTACACCAGTTGAGTCAGATGTGGAATTTTTGTTTATCCAGGGTGTGTATCAGGCATGGCAGGTAGGTGCGGGCGATGAGTTTGCTCGGCGTCACATGGATGGCATGCGTCGTGCGGCTACGTATAGTTTGCAGGATCCGTGGCGCTGGGATGCGGCGCGCGGGTTGATTCGTCGACCATATACGATTGACACATGGGATTTTGAGCTGTTGCCGGGCGGTGGCCCACATCATGAAATCTCGCCAAATACGCGCTGGGGAATTTTCCATGGCGATAATACAGGCATGGCGCAATCATTACGCATGTTAGCCACGCTCGAGGAACGGGTTGGCGACCCGGCTTTGGCTGGGGTATGGCGAACCATAGCTGATGGGATTATGGAGCGACTCAATGCGTTGAGTTGGAATGGTCATTTTTATACGCATTTTGTCTTTGATCAGCCACAGGTAATTCCTGGTGTGGATACTAACCAACAGCTCAGCCTTTCGAATGCCTATGCACTGAATCGTGGCGTATTAACACCCGCACAAAAAGAAGCCATTATTCAGAGTTATATTAGTCGGCGTCGCCCAGGCGTGTTTGCTGAGTGGTTTAGCATCGATCCAGCGTTCCCCGCCGGAACGTTTGGCTTGGGGGGGCGCAATGGGGAACGCCCCGGTGAATACGTCAACGGTGGCATTATGCCGATGGTTGGTGGTGAACTGGCAGCAGGGGCCTTCCAGATTGGGCGGCCATCCTACGGATTTGCGCAGCTCGACTACTTTTGGTTGGGCATGTTGAGCAAAGGTGAGAGTTATTTGTGGTATAGCCCGGACGGCGGTGCTGGCATCGGTACGCCCGAGACGATTAGCACCGATGGGTGGGGCACATCAAGTATGTTGATGGCCTTCATCGAGGGAGCTGTGGGCGTCGTTGACCAACAAGACAACTTGCGGATGGTCAAAGTTGCGCCGCAGTGGTCGCATGCAGGGTTGCGTGATGCCTATGCCACTGTGCGCTATGCAACGACAAATAATTATGTAGCGTATCGTTGGCATCAAGATGCGTGTTGGGCATCCATTGAGGTGACTGGCGCGCAATCGTATCAGATAGAGTTGCCTATTCCACGTGATGCAGTAGGGTGTAGTGGCACTGTGCAGTCGCCGAACGGACCTGTGCAGGTGATTGATACGCCTGAGGGTCAAGTTGCTGTGGTCCAGCTGAATGCATCAGAGGGGACTGTTGTGGTGAGTTGGTAAGCTAGATTGACGGGCGAACCAGTCGTTGGAGATTGCTCTCTTCGATGGCCCGTGATTGGATAGTGAGCGCCGCTCGGATTGCATCATTGGGGTGCAACTGGGCGGCGTGTTGATTGTACTGGTGTGCAAGCATGAACTCACCGTGACGGCGGTAGAGGTCGGCAAGGATGAGGTGTTGCTCACTAGGGGTTGGTGCAAACGTTTGGTGGTGTTCTATCGCCCGCAAAAAGTTATCGATTGCCTGCTGACGGATAACGCCACGCATCGGATGATGGGTATCCTCGCACTTCCAGGTGGAACGAAGCGCATGCCAACCTGCATTGGCATAGTCGTTTTCAAAGCGACACAGATAACTAGCTGCGTTGTATTCGCGCGAGATATATGGATATGATTGATCGGCAACGATGCCTAGATACGCGTGTGTTTTGATGATGTCAGTTGCCTGTTCGCTGGTCACACGAATATCACTACTGCAGAAATGGCATTTGCTACAGTGTTGTACCCAGTACGGCAGAATAATTAGGGTCATATCGTAAGGGCGCCCATCCATGTCGAGATCTTCGAAAACGAATTTGCTGTTGATACAAGTGTATGTCGTGTATGTGGTGCAGATTGCGCATTGCCGTTGATCTCGATAGAGTGCTGTCATTATCTCTCCCGGCGATATACATCGATAGCGAAAAATACATGAATGGAACCACGAAAAACGCACAAACATAGTAATTTGTTTACATTGTATACTGATTCGACCGAAAAATATAGCCCACTGAACGGACATACATTAGTATTTGATGCGAAAAACTGCTGATTTTTCCTATATGTTGCGGCACTTTGATGCGTCGGCTACAATATAAGGTAATATTTTGTATGCATGCACAGTGAACCCGACTGGGTCACAAGCGGAGCCACCATGAAGAAGCTGACCAGCAATCAAATTCGTCAAGCCTATCTTTCGTTTTTTGCCGAGCGTGGTCACACCGTCGTGCCTAGTTCGTCGTTGATTCCGGGTAATGACCCAACCTTGCTCTTTGCCAATTCAGGCATGGTGCAATTCAAAGATACCTTTTTGGGGCTCGAGCAGCGACCATATACGCGTGCGACGACTGCCCAAAAGTGTTTACGCGTCTCGGGTAAACATAATGACCTTGAGGAGGTTGGCCCATCACCACGGCACCATACGTTTTTTGAGATGTTGGGGAACTTCTCGTTCGGCGATTACTTCAAGGCCGATGCGATTCCCATGGCCTGGGATTTGCTGACCAAAGTATTTGAGTTGCCGGTTGAGCGTTTGTGGTTCACCGTATTTGAGGGCAACGGGCGCGTTCCGGCTGACGAGGATGCCGCCGCCATGTGGATTAAGGCGGGTGCCGATCCGAGTCGTATTTTGCGCTTCGGCGAGAAGGATAACTTCTGGGTGATGGCCGATACCGGTCCATGTGGACCGTGTTCGGAGATTACTGTCTATCTCGGTGATGATCTAAGCAAAATGTCGGCTGCCGGTGTGAACAGCGACGACCCGGATTACGTTGAGATTTGGAACAACGTGTTTATGCAGTTTGAGCGGAGCACCATGCAACCACTGCCACGGCCATCGGTCGATACCGGCATGGGTCTTGAGCGCATGGCCATGGTGTTGCAGGGCGTCAAAAACAACTACGACACGGATTTGTTCGTTGATTTGATTAATCGCATTAAAGAGCTTCGTGGGAGCGACGAAAAAGACTATCGCGCCCGTTATGCCCCATATCGTGCAGTGGCCGACCACAGCCGTTCGGTGGCGTTCTTGATTGCGGATGGTGTCTTGCCGGGCAACACGGGGCGCTCGTACGTATTGCGTCGCATTTTGCGCCGTGCCGTCTATCAAGGGCGTACGGTAGGCTTTGATAAGCCGTTCTTTACCGGTGTGGTCGATCGCGTAGTTGATTTGATGGGTGATGCCTATCCTGAGCTCAAGGCACGCCGTGACTTTATTCTTGAGACGGTTGACACCGAAGAGCAGCAGTTTTTGCGGACGCTCTCGGGTGGCTTGAGCAAGCTCGGGGTGGTGATTGATCAGGTCAAGCAGAGCGGCGGGGCGGTGATTCCTGGTGTCGAGGCCTTCAAGCTCAAGGACACTGATGGGTTCCCATTGGATCTCACCGAGAAGATTGCTGCTGAGCAGGGGATGACCGTTGACACAGCGGGGTACGATGTTGCCATGAATGAGCAACGTTCGCGTTCACGTGCCGTAGCCCAGTTCAAAAAAGGTGCCGATACTGAAGTGTGGGCTGAGCTGAACTTGTCACCAACCAGCTTTGTGGGCTATGCCGACGTGGTTGCTGACGGCCAAATTGTGGCGATTGTCAGCGCTGATGATGTGAAACACGAGGCATCAGCTGGCACCGAAGTGCAAATCGTACTGAACAAGACGCCGTTCTATGCCGAGAGTGGTGGTCAGGTCGGCGATACCGGTTGGTTGATTGGGCCACGCGGGCGGGTGCAGATTAGCGATACACAACGACCAATTCCCGGTGTGACGGTGCATTTGGGCGTAGTCGAGAGCGGTATGATTGGCCGTGGCGAGACGGTGCGTGCCGAGATTGACCAAGTCCGCCGTAACCACGTGATGCGCAATCACACGGCCACGCACTTGTTGCAGCGCGCATTGCGCGACGTGGTTGGAGAGCATGCGGCTCAGGCGGGTTCGTTGGTGGCACCTGAGCGCTTGCGCTTTGACTTTACGCATCACCGTGCGGTGACGCTCGAGCAGCAGCGCGAGATTGAGCAGCGCGTCAATGCCTGGGTGCGGGCCAATCAGCCTGTGGTGTGGCACGAGATGGCCTATCAAGAGGCACTCGATAACGGGGCGATTGCCTTGTTCGGTGAAAAGTACGGCGATCGGGTACGTTTGGTTCATGCTGCCGCAGCATCGATTGTCGGCGACCAGCCATATACTAGCCGCGATTCACGCGAGTTATGTGGTGGTACACATGTGACCATGACGGGTGAGATCGGCCAGTTCCGCATTGTGGCCGAGAGTAGCGTGGCCGGCGGTGTCCGCCGTATCGAGGCAGTCACTGGCCTCGGTGCTGAGCAGTGGGTCGAGAGTCAATTGCAGTTGTTGCGCGATGCGGCCGGGCGTTTGAGTGTGCCAGCACCGCAGTTGGTTGAGCGCGTGGACACCTTGATGGCTGATTACAAGCAACGCCAGCGTGAGCTTGAGGCGCTCAAGTCACAGGCCACTGGCTCACAGGTCGATGACTTGATTCGGGCGGCGACGGTGCGCGATGGTGCCACCTACGTGATTGCCCGGGTTGACAATCTCGAGGTTCCACAGATGCGTGAGCTTGGCGACAAGATCCGCGATCATCTGAGCAACGGCGTAGTGGTGCTCGCAAGTGCCAAGGATGACCGGGCCCAGTTGTTGGTGATGGTCAGCAAGCAAGTGACCCAGCATCACGCCGGTAATTTGGTCAAAGCGCTTGCGCCGATTGTCGGCGGGAGCGGTGGTGGCCGGCCAGATATGGCTCAAGCTGGCGGGCGTGATATCGCCAACATTGATGCTGCGCTGAACGAGGCGCGCGTATTGTTGCAGTTGTAGAAAATGGTGCATACCGTGACCGCTCCGCACTCACACAAATTGGAAATGAGTACCCCTCCGCGTCGGCGTACGACGCGGGTTATCACCCCGCGTGATTATGATGATTTTGATGATCGACCAACCAAACCACGCAAGCGTCCGCGCCGGAATGTGGTGTGGCAATGGGTGTTGATGGGATTGCTTGGCAGTGTGTTGGGTGTGGCATTGTGGGCGTTTACGGTTCATGTCACGGTAATACTTGTGCCACCACTGGGCGAGATGCGAATTATCCCGCTGAACGAGGTTGAGTTTGATGTGATGCCGGTTGGTGAGGCATCAGCGACGCAAATTGAGGCCGCGAAGCTCGAGACTACGATTACGGTCAGCGAGGTCAGCGAGGCCCTGACCGAGGTGCCTATGCCCGAAGGGCGTGCGCGCGGTACCATTCAGGTCATTAATTTGCTTGACCAGCCGATTAACTTGCCAGTGGGGACTGAATTTGTTGCGCGTGGCGCGAGCAACGAAGTGCGTCTTATGCTTGATACACCAACGACCGTCCCTGCGGCAGTAACCGAGACATCACTGACCGGTAGTACGACGCGCTATGGCCAAGTTGAAGTCACCGTGACGGCACGCTCTGCTGGCAGTGCATCAAATGTTGGCGAAAATCGTGTGACCACGTTGTTGTTGCCTGGCCAAGGGGCACTTGTCACAGATCAGGGACAAATTATTTTGCGCAATGGCTTGATTGGTGGTGGTAGTGAGACCATGCGGCGCATTGTGTCAGAGAGTGACATGGCACGTTTGCTCGGCGCGGCGCTCGCCAAGAGTTATGTGCAGGGGCTCAGGGACTTGCAGTCCCAAGCACAGCAACGCATGCTGACGATTGATGATGCCACGGTGTTGCCGGCTGCAACCACGCTGGGCAGCCCGGTGGTGTATGGCGAGCCACAACTTGAGCCGGCGGTGGGGACAGTGCTGGATCCGCGGAACGCGGAGGTGCGCTTGACGGTGCAGATGACATTTAGTGCATTAGCAGTGAAGGCTGAGAACACGGTACAGAATCAACTCCAACGCGTGGTGCCGTTGCGCTTTCAGTCGGGTCGATCGCCGGTGTGTAAAGTTGGCGAGCTCCCCAAGTTCCGTATCTCGGATTGGCAAACGACAAAAAACGGTGTGTCAATCAATGGTGAGGTGCAGTGTGCGCCACAGATGCCGGTGGATGATGCAGTGGTCGCAGAACTGCCAGGTAAGCTCCAAGGTCTCAAAGCGGACCAAGCCCAGCAGGTGCTTGATCAGTTGAAAACCTCAGGGGTGATTAGTGATTATCAGGTACCTGCCCGTGCGGAGATGCCCCCACTGGCGCAACTTATCACGGTGCGTGTGGGTGGGAGTGCACCGTGACGCATTTGCGCGGTCGGGTGATGGCACTTGATGTCGGTGAACGACGGGTCGGTGTGGCGATGAGTGATTTGTCGCAGACGCTGGCGTCGCCGTATACGACGTTGCAGGCGCATCCGCAGGCCGTGCTCTTTCAAAAAATACAGCAGCTGATTGTCAAAGAAGACGTTGTCGAGTTAGTCATCGGGCTACCAATATCGTTAAACGGCCAAGAAGGGCCACAGGCCCAGCGAATTCGCCAGTTCATCGAGGCAATTGCTGCATGTGTGTCGATACCATTGCATACCTGCGATGAGCGGTATACCAGTGCTGAGGCGCAACGAATCATGATTGAAGCGGGCTTGCGGCCTGAGCAACGCAAAGCAAAAATTGACGAAGTGGCTGCATCGATTATCTTGCAGGACTATCTGAATCAACAACACAACTAAAAATCCCCCCAGTACTTGGCGTGCTGGGGGGATTCGTGTCGTGTGATTAGGGTGGGCTAATCATGTAGTCAATGACACGTTTGAACTCACTAAAGGGTTGTGCCCCGAGCAGTAAGCGCCCATTGATGACAAATGATGGCGTACTGCGGATGCCAAGCTGTTCGGCTTGTTGCATATCAACGCGCACCTGATCGAGGTAACGATTGCTTGAAATGCATTGGGCATAGTCGGCTTGGTCAAACCCGAGGTTCGTGCCATAGCTCGTAAATAAATCGAGGGCTTGAATGGAGCCATCGCGCCATTCATTATTGCGCATGCCTTCAAATATGCGTAAGCGCATATCATGAAACTGTCCACGTTCAGCAGCGCAATTCGCTGCTTGGGCTGCCATCAATGCACCAGGATGAATACTCATCAATGGGTAATCGTACACCTCAAGGTAGACCTTGCCTGTGTCAACATATTCGGTGATTATCTGGGGTAACGTCTCACGGACGAATCGTTCGCAGTATGGTCATTGATAATCGGTATACTCGCTGATTTTGACTGGTGCGTTTGGATCGCCGAGTCCGCGCGGATTGGGTGTCTGATTACTCAAGAGCTGCGCATCAGCAGGAACTGCCTGCGATGCTGGTGTCAGACTACATCCTGTGATGCTCACGACGGTGATTGTAGCGAGGAGAGCGGCGCGCCAGTTCATCGTTCCATCCTTAATGGTGTGTCACGTCGAACATTGGTAGTCGTACGTCCGACTAGGCCGCTACCATCGTCGCCACAGTATGGACAGATGGCCCATGTCAGGTCAATGACACGGTCGCAGCTGATACAACGTCGACGCAAAGCCGTATGACAGTGTGGGCACAGAATGAACTCGTGGTCAATACCGCGTTGACACTGTGGGCAGACGAACTGCTCCTCGATGTCGTGACGCAGGTACTCCTCCTCGAGTGATTGCTCGTAGCGTTCTGCAATAGTTTGGCGTGGGCGCAAGAGGGTATACACGCCGAGACCAGCAAATGGAATCAAGAGTGATAACGATACTGCTAGTGCTTGGAGCAGTGTCTCTTCGGTGCGGGCATGGATATCGCGATAGGTCCAGATGACACTGGCCATCCAGAGCAACACGAAGTACCCACCGAGTACCCACTTGAGAATATCAAAAAGAGAAGTAAGGAAGCTAATCGCACTACCTATATCCACAATACAATCTCCTCTATGCCGGCGCCTGAGCGACGCAACTACGACATGACCCGAGTGACTGACTCGGCATCAAGTACGAATACGGTAGCACCGCCGACCTGGACCTCGACGGGGGTAGGCGGATAGAACTCACCGGACTCAGCCACGGGTGGCAATGGTGAGATATAGCGAATGCGCATGTGGCAGTGGGTGTGGATCAAGTTCATCACAGACTCGATGTGATCATCTTCAACGGCGATCAACAGGGTAACATTGCCCTCACGCAAGAAGCCACCTTCGCTGCTGATACGGGTTACACGATGACTGCGGGCAGTCAGGGCATCGACCAAATCACCGGCGTCTTGGCGTTGGACTACGACAATCATGAGCTTCATGGGAATATTCCTTTCATCTGCCAGAGGCGTCGAGTTTGTGGATGCGCGCAACATGTGACCCTAGGTGCGTATAAATTGACTCGGCAATGGCGTCGATGCTTTGGGCGGCATCGCAGACAACCCAGCGTTCGCGGTCTTCGTCGATCAAGGCGCGGTAGCCATCAGCGACACGGCGATGATAGGCGATCTCACGCGCATCAAGTCGATTCCATTCTACACCGTGTGGCAAGGCGCCGTTTTTGCGGCGTTGCTTGCGTTCAAGGCCGGCATCGGCACTGATGTCGAGGTAGATGCTCACATCGGGACGGAGACCACCGGTAGCAATAGCGGTGAGTGTTTTGAGTTCGTTCAGATCGCGACCGAGACCATAGCCTTGATAGGCATAGGTTGAGTCTGCATACCGATCACAAATAACTATTCCACCTTGTGCCAAATACGGGCGAATGACCTCGTTGACGAGTTGGGCACGGGCAGCCGAAAAGAGAAACGTCTCGGTCGTGGCATCCATCTCGGTGTGTTGCAGGTCGAGTACGATACGGCGAATCATGTCGCCGATGCGTGTGCCGCCGGGCTCACGAACAAGGATGACCGGGTAGTTTTCGGCGTGGAGCCGCTCATATAAGGCACGAGTTTGGGTGCTTTTGCCGCTCCCCTCACTCCCTTCGAATGTGATGAACAATCCCATAATACCCTTTTTTTGGTCTGATTGCTAGCGAGAAATCTTCACGCGGCGGAATGGCTCTCGACCACGACTCTCAGATTGCACATTATACCGCTCGGCCATCTGGTGTTGCAACTTGCGAATGATGCTGCCTTGTGGCGTCAGCTCAACGGTATTGCGTTCACCGGTAAGTAATTGATGAATGGCCGTCTCAGCTTCGAGGATGGCCTCGTTAATCTCGGGGTCGCTCTTGCCTGGGCGTGATTCGCTTTGTGGTGCTTGCTCAATGCCGAAGATATCCAAGAGTTGGCGCTCAATTTGGATGGCCGTTGATGACCGGAGGACATAGATGGGCAGGTTGCGTTCTTCAGCGTGGCGCAGACGTGTTGAACCTTGACGGTAGTAGTTTTTGATGGTCATAATCATCGTCGCCTCATCAAGATCGCGTACGACGGTAGCTGGAACACGCAGATGTGCGATGGCCTTCTCGACTTTGTCTCGACTCAAGCCGAACGGATAAATGCGCTGGGGTGGCGCACTGCTCGTCGCAGTGACGGGTGTCGGTACGACGCCGGTTACTACTGGTTGTGGTAACGCGGCAAGCGTCACTGGTCGCGGTGCGGGCGGCATACGTTCGGTGCGGTCGTTACGATAGTCGGCCCGATCGTGACGCGAGGTGCGCCCACCACGATTACCGTATGGTTCACGGTCGTGCCCTGGTGCATGTGTTTTGCGGATGCCCCAGGCTTGTTGCCCAGCGAGACCTTCGGGTGGTTCGGGGGTAACCATTTCAACGGTGATTTCGCCTTGTTCGTTGCGGGTGCGTTGTTCGGCCAACGGTGATTCGCCGAGCAAAATAGCATCGACGGCCTCGCCGACGTTACTATAGACGAGGACATTCTCCCAGCTGCGAATCTCGACCAAAATATCGAACGTTGGTGGTTGTTTGCGTTCGAGGACGGTCTTTTGGGTGCCACGGCGGCGGGCCTCGTCGTCACCGAGGGTGACGGCTTGGATGCCACCGATGAGGTCTGACAAGGTTGGGTTGACCATCAGATTCTCGAGGAGTTGGCCGTGGGCAGTGCCAATAAGTTGGACGCCGCGTTCGGCGATAGTGCGTGATGCTTGGGCCTCGAGCTCGGTGCCGATTTCGTCGATGACGATGACCTCGGGCATATGATTTTCGACGGCTTCGATCATGACGGCATGTTGGGCGCTGGGGCGTTGGACCTGCATACGGCGGGCTCGGCCGATACCTTCATGGGGGATATCGCCGTCACCGGCGATTTCGTTGGAGGTATCAACAATGATGACGCGTTTGTGCACATCATCGGCAAGGACGCGTGCTGTCTCACGGAGCATGGTAGTTTTGCCGACACCCGGGCGACCGAGTAAAAGTACACTACGGCCAGACTCAATCAGATCGCGGATGATGCTAATCATGCCGTGTACGGCGCGACCAACGCGACACGTGAGACCAATCACTGTACCGGCGCGATTGCGGATGGCGGAGATGCGGTGGAGCGTGCGTGGGATACCGGCACGATTGTCCTCACCGAAGTTGCTGATGGCGCCAGTGACAGCGGTGATGTCTTCGGCCGTGACTTCGCGGTCGCCGAGCAATATCGATGTGGTACGATAGCGCGCCTCAGGAATCCGACCAAGATCCATGACGATTTCGAGCAGGTCATCGTGTGAATGACCAGAGGTATCGAGCAGGTCGCGGATATGCTGAGGGATGGCTGCCAAGAGCAGGTCAATGTTACTAGTGATGTCGTTTTGGGGGTGCATAGAACCTCGCTTGTTTATTGGCAGCTGGGACGATAGTTGGGATGGGTGATCCTTGCTCATGGTTTGGCTCAAGCACACGCGCAAAGGCAGGACGGCGGATAAAGGCCACATTGTGCCGCACGAGGAGACTTTGTTCGCTAAACGGCTGGAAGCCCAAATCTTGGGCGGACCACAGCAGGTCCTCTTGGTAGTCGCGGAGCACGAGCCAAATTGGTAGGGTGTCGGCGATTTGACTCATACCAAAGCGGAGCATGTCGGGCACTTCATCGCGGGCA
This sequence comes from Chloroflexota bacterium, assembly GCA_046300655.1. Lineage (GTDB taxonomy): Bacteria > Chloroflexota > Chloroflexia > Chloroflexales > Roseiflexaceae > UBA965. The sequence goes on from JBKCLM010000026.1 coordinate 39,515, forward strand.
TTTGGCTGAATGAGTAAGCGCATCACGTGCGCTTCGCGGCCACTTTGGATGCGGAGCGAGGCTACGACCTGCTCATTATGACGTTGAACCCATGCTCTTTGTTTAACTCGTTCCCACGGCGTTGATAGTGGGAGCATCCAATCACGGGCCGCTTTGGCCTCGGCAAGTTGAACGGGTCGTGGGGTTATTTGGCCATAGAGCTGATGGACGCCCCAGACATCGTGGCGTGTTTGAGGTGACATGGTGGCTAGACGGGTGCCTTGATCCCAATCGGGGCCATCGAGTCGAAGGAGGAGTTGACGGCTAAATGGTGCGTAACCACTCTGGCGAAAGATCTCGGCCAAATCGGCGTGTTGATTATCGAGCGTCGCATAGAGCCGTTGGATGCGGTCACGGGCGCCTTGAACGACATGTGATTCAAGCAAATTGAACCACATATCGTGATCGCTCGGATAGCGTTGATCCGGGCCATATGAGGCGAGGGCCATCAGTTCGCGTTCAGGGCGTGAACGACGTGTACGCGCCTGAAGAATCGCACTAATGGCGCCGTGGCGGACAATAGTCGTGATGTGGGCGGTATGATTTTCGAGGATAGAGCGCACGGCCAAAAGCAACACGCGATGACGTCGCAGGAGCGATACATCTCCGTCGAGCACCACCAACGAGCGCGCCTTGCGACGCAGTCCAACAACATCAATTGGGGTGAGCAATCGGCTCATGCGCCCTCACTTAGAACGTCAAGAAAAGCTCGTGAATGCGGCTATCATCAGTCAATTCGGGGTGAAATGACGTGGCAAGCATAGTCCCTTGACGAGCAGCCACGATGCGACCATCGGGAAGCGACGCAAGAACCTGGCATTGTTCGCCGGGCTTTTCGAGGATAGGGGCGCGAATAAAAATGGTATGGAATGGTCTATCGAGCCCTTTGATTGCCACATCGGCCTCAAAGCTATCGAGTTGACTGCCAAAGGCATTGCGTCGGGCCTCGATATCCATGACCTGCAGGGCTGGTTGATCAGGACGACCGTCGACGATGCGGCGCGACATCAAGATGGCACCAGCACACGTCCCCCAGGCTGGCATACCGGCTAGGATGCGTTCACGAAGTGGGTTGAGCAAGTCGTACATCACGAGGAGTTTGCCGATGGTAGTGCTTTCGCCGCCAGGCAAAATAATCCGATCCACTTCGGCAAGATCGCGGGGCAATCGCACCTGGCGAGTTGCTACGCCCATGCGATGCAACATCTCTTCGTGCTCACGAAAGGCACCTTGGAGTGCGAGAACTCCAACAGTCATAGCGACTCCCATTGTATTGATAATGCCTGGTCACTCCGTTTGTATAGGTATATACACGGAACGACCAGGCAATTCGGGTCAATTACCAACCGCGATTGGCCAAGAGTTGATCTTGGGGCAATTTGCTGATTTCGATACCGACCATGGCCTCACCGAGGTTCTTGCTGACTTCGGCGATGATGACTGGGTCTTGGTAGTGGGTGGTGGCCTGTACGATGGCTTTCGCGCGGCGCATTGGGTCGCCTGACTTGAAGATACCTGAGCCGACGAAGACGCCATCAACGCCGAGTTGCATCATTAACGCAGCATCGGCTGGGGTGGCAATACCACCGGCAGCGAAGTTCACGACGGGCAAGCGGCCGTTTTGCGCAACCCACTTGACCAAGTCATATGGGGCTTGCAAATTCTTAGCGGCGCTGAAGAGCTCGTCCTCGCTCATTGACTGCAAGCGACGAACCTCACCGAAGACGGTGCGGGCGTGGCGTACAGCCTCAACGACGTTACCGGTACCGGCCTCGCCCTTGGTGCGCAACATGGCAGCGCCTTCGGCGACGCGGCGGAGGGCCTCACCCATGTTCTTACAGCCGTTGACGAAGGGAATCTTGAAGCGGTGCTTGTCGATGTGAAACTCCTCATCGGCTGGAGTCAACACTTCGCTCTCGTCGATATAGTCGATGCCGAGCGCCTCAAGCACTTGGGCCTCAACAAAGTGACCGATACGCGCTTTGGCCATGACTGGAATGGTGACTGACTCTTTGATGCGCACAATGAGCTCGGGATCGCTCATGCGGGCCACGCCACCCTGCTTGCGTATATCTGCAGGAACGCGCTCGAGTGCCATAACAGCAACTGCGCCAGCCTCTTCAGCGATTTTGGCTTGCTCGACATCGATGACGTCCATAATGACGCCGCCTTTGAGCATCTGTGCTAAACCCGCTTTGGTCGTCCAAGTGGACTTTTCCATGGCCATGAAGATGACTCCTTCAGTCTGTGCGAAACCCGCACTCCAATTTGCAATATTGTACCACAGATGATTATGAGAGAACGATTTGAGATACGCCAACAGGGCGGCTACGCCGCCCTGTTGTTCGTTCAGTCGGGCGGTGATTAGCGACCGTAGTTGGCGGCAACGACGTCCCAATTGACGACGTTCCACCAGGCAGCCAAATAATCGGCGCGGCGGTTCTGGTAGTTGAGGTAGTACGCATGCTCCCACACGTCAACTCCGAGTACCGGCGTCAAGCCCTGCATGATTGGGCTGTCTTGATTGGCGGTGCTGATAACCTTGAGTGCGCCACTGGCGTCGGCTACGAGCCAACCCCAACCACTGCCAAAGCGCTTCATGGCGGCATCATTGACCTGTGCTTTGAGCTGGTCTACACCACCGAAGGTGCTGGTGATGGCAGTTGCCAATGCACCGGCTGGAGCCTTGGCGCCACCTGGTGCCATAATCTCCCAGAACAACGTGTGGTTGGCGTGGCCGCCGACGTTGTTAATCAAGGCTTGGCGAATGCTATCTGGTGTCTCGTTGATCTTCTTGAGGATCTCGACAGCTGATAGTGCCTGTAAGGAACTGTGATCGGCCATGGCGTTGTTGGCATTGGTGACATATGCCGCATGGTGCTTGCCATGGTGAATGGTCATCGTGGTTGCATCAATGTGTGGCTCGAGTGCGGCCACATCATATGCCAAGGCCGGAAGTGTCAATGGCATGAGATCCTCCTTGAAAAGGTGTAAAGCATGACGGTGGGGCACAATGCTCCCCTTTAAGGAGTATAGCACTGTCTGTTTGCGCATGTCAAAGGAGTTTTCGTCGTTCAATTGCTAGCTGTAGTGATGTTTGAGGTGTATGCTATACTATATCTAGTAAAAGCGACCATGTGTTACACGATTCAGACACACGATAATTCGATAGAGAGACATAGAGCGGGACCCAATCGTTGGCGGCGCTGCGGAATCGTTGGGATGACGATATTGCAAGGAGGCGTACATATGCAACGGGTGTTGGTACTGAATGCGAGTTACGAACCACTCCAGCTTGTGCCGGTTCGGCGTGCCATTGTCTTGCTCCTCCAAGAAAAAGCCGAAGTGGTTGAGGCTGCCCAACGCTTCATGAGTGGCATCTCGAGGCACTTTCAGTTACCGCTCGTCATACGCCTCACGCGCTACATCCGCATCCCACGCAATTTGCGACTGCCCTGCTCACGGCGGGGCGTTATTATTCGTGACCGCGAAACATGCCAATATTGTGGTTTGCAACCCGGGCGCAACTACCTGACCATCGATCATGTCGTGCCCCGCACCTACGGCGGTACCACCGACTGGGATAATGTGGTAGCTGCTTGTCGTGAGTGCAACCATCGCAAAGGTGGACGCACGCCCGACGAGGCGAATATGCCGTTGTTGACTATCCCGCGACAACCGCACTATGTGGCTTTTGCACTCCTGATCGAGCTCGAACGCCATGATGTCTGGCGTAAGTACAGCTATGCCTAACGCACACAAACCCCCCTCCTCCTGCAGATTGATGACGGGAGGAGGGGGGGCGTTACAACGTGGCTTGTTTGAGCCGGGCAAACGCGGCACCGCTAGCAATTGAGTGACGTGCCATCTCAATGGCACTCTGCCAGTCGTCCGCTTTGTCGGCAACAATAATCGCTGCTGCAGCATTGAGCAAGACCACATCTTGCTGGGCGGGTAGGCCTTTGTCAGTCAAAATATTGCGGGCAATCTGGACATTCTCGACCAAATCACCACCTGCTAACGCACTATTGTCAGCGCGATTCAACCCGACAGCGACCGCATCAATCTCAAAGCGTCGGGGCGGTAAGTTGCCACGGACGACGTAGTAGACGTTGGTGCCTGCGAGTGAGAGCTCGTCGATGTTGCCATAGCCGGTATAGACGATGACGTGCTCCATGTTGAGTAATGAGAGTGCATTGGCCAACTTCTCGGCAAGCGTCTCATTGGCCGTGCCGATAACTTGGCGAGTGACGCGCGCTGGGTTGGTCAGTGGACCGAGTAAGTTGAAGGCAGTACGGATGCCGATTTCGCGACGAACAGGGCCAGCAAAGCGCATAGCCGGATGAAAACGTGGGGCAAACATGAAGCCGAAGTTGTTGGTGTTGATGTGGCGCGCCACGGCCTCGGGTTCAAGCTCGATATTGACGCCGAGACCCTCAAGTACGTCGGCCGAGCCACAGCGACTCGACATGGCGCGGTTGCCGTGTTTGGCGATGGTGACGCCAGCGCCTGCTGCCACAAAAGCGGCAATGGTCGATATGTTAAAGGTGCCGGCACCATCACCACCAGTGCCACAGGTATCGACGGCACCAGGGGTGACATCGACGTAGAGGGCGTGTTCGCGCATGACCCGGGCCATGCCGGCGATTTCGGCTGCGGTCTCCCCTTTGAAGTGGAGTGCCGTCAGGAATGCAGCGATTTGCGCAGGGGTGGCCACACCACTCATGATATCGTTCATGGCCTCGGCGGCTTCGTCTTCGCTGAGATTATGGCGCCCTACGACGCGAATGATGCTGTCACGTATTGTCATAATGTACCCCGCACAATAATCATCGCCAGACACCACCATTATATACACATACCGATAGTGTCGTTTTTACCCAAACAATACTAATACTCCAACACCAATACGGACGAATGTGGCACCCACAATCCGGCTTGATCCGAACGATTCCTTGAGCCAGAGCCAGCCGACGAGCCCAGCGATGATGATGCTCATCTCGCGTGAAGCAGCCACATAACTGACCGGTGCCTGTGTATAGCTGTACAGCACAATAAAATACGACACGAATGATAACGTGCCGATGATGGTGGCGCGTGGCAGTTCACCCGGTAACTTAGCCCAATCAAATCGTTGGGTACGGTGTTGCCAAATCACATAGGGAGTCATGACAATGGCCGTACAACTCATGCAAATCGAATAGTAGGTAAATGGATCGCTTTGGCGCGTGCCGTATGCGTCGACAATCGTATACCCGGATATCACAAGAGCGATAATTAACGGCAACCACGGTATGCGCTGAGTATCACCAATTGTCGCATTGCGAATGCCTATCCACATGGTGCCACCGGTAATCAGGATAATTGCAATGATGCCACCGAGTTGGAATTGATCGCCGAGCCACAAAAAAGACCAAATAGCTGACAATAGAGGTGCCACACCACGCGCAATAGGGTAGAGTACACCCAAATCATAATGTTCGTAGCCGTACGCCAACAGAATGTAGTAAAGCCCTTGAAAGATGGCACTGACTCCGGCCACAAGCCATAAGTCGCTTGTAGCTTGTCCCCATGCGAAGGGGAGAGTCGCAAATCCCGACACAACTACCGCCAACCATGAGCTCAGTTGGCGGTAGGGGGACTGTTTGAGTAGCAGGTTCCAACCGACATGAATACAGGCCGAGAGCGTGATTAACGCAACAACGGAGAGCGGCACGGCATAGACCTTCGATTCGTTAAAATATGTCGTGCATTATACCGTGTTATGGCAGACGTGTATCGATCAGTGGTTGTGTCGCTTGTGGTGACTGACTAAATCCAGCCGCCCGGACAAGGGCCTGCATGCGCTCTTTGGGTAATGCATATGCGGTACGCCCGTTGAATCCAGTGATCGTCGTAGCCGCACACAACGCATTGGCAATGGCCTCCTCGACGGCATCAGCCACGCCATGGAAGAGTTGATCCATGGAACTCGGCGGCAACACACGAATCTGCTCGAGCTGGGTACGATTATCGTGTAACTCATTACCGGTACTGAAGGCTACAAACAAATCGCCACTGCCGTTGTGACCATAGCCACCAGTACGGGCCAAGCCGACTGTCGCACGTTGGGCAAGCCGGTCGCATCCTGTTGCGGTAAGTGGCGCATCGGTGGCGATGATGACGATGATTGATCCGTCGCCGGGTGTATAGGTGGGTTCGCTCCACCCACTCGGAATTTCGCTGGTGGGAATAGCCCGCCCAACAGGTACACCGTCGATGCGGAGATCCGCGCGGGTGCCGTAATTTGCTTGCACCAACACGCCAACCGTATAGGACGCGCCGGCGGCTGTGATGATGCGTGATGATGTGCCGGTACCGCCTTTGAATTCGTGGCAAATCATGCCGGTTCCACCACCGACACACCCCTCGGCGATAGGCCCACTATGGGCATCGTTCAGTGCATTGATGACGTTCTGACGGCTGACGAGCTCGCCGACGCGATCGCTCAACCATCCATCGTAGGTCTCGGCGACGACGGGTAATAGAAAGCTGTCGTTGAATCCTTGCGTGACGGCATACCACGACATGGCATCCCAGACGGCACCGACCCAGGGAGTGCCAGTGATGGCAATCGGGTTATATAGCAACCCAGACTCTTTGAGCCAGGCAAGACCTGTTACTTCACCACATCCATTGAATGAATGCGATCCCGCAAAGACTGGGGTATGCCAGCTTTGGTGGCCACGGGGCAAAATCATGGTGACCCCGGTGCGGGCAATGTGCGGGCTATCGCTGATGACGGTATCGTAGCCGACAAGCACCCCTGGGACATCGGTGATGGCGTTGTGTGGGCCGGTGGGGAGCGTGCCGATGGCAATCCCCAAATCGCGGAGACGAGTCATACTGGTGCCTTTCTGCGCTAGTGGGGATTGTGTGCGTGCCATTCATGGGCCAGAATACTCATTTGGATGTCGTTACCGCGCACACCATCACGAAAATCGGTGTCACGGAGCACACCCTCAACCACAAACCCGATTGATTCGTACATGTGGCGGGCTGAGTGATTACGTTCAAGTACGGTCAAGCCGACCCGGTGGAGATTGAGTTCGTTGAATGCGTAGCGCAGGATGAGCTGCATGCCGTCGCGGCCGTATCCTTTGCCGCGATCGGCTGGATTGCCGATGGCAATGCCGACGTTGGCCGTCTGTAGGTTCCAGTAGATGTCGTAGAGTACGACATAGCCGACCAAGCGGTCATCGGTGAGTGTACGCAATCTGAAGTGGGTGTGATTGTGGCCATGACCACCACCCAAGTAGGATTCTGACGCCTCTTGATGATTCAACGGGCGGGCAGGTGTGAATTGTAGGCGGCGGAGGAACTCAGCATCGTTGCTCCAGCCCGACACAATCGGGATATCATCGGGCGATGTGGCGGCGAGGCGTACGTGTGTGCCGTGGAATAAATTACTCATGCATCGAATTCTTTCTTACCGATACAAACACACTGCTATCATAGCCGATTGTAGTGCCTTATGCACCAAATATGTGACGGACGCGGTCACTCGCGTTGCCGCAGAGTGGCGTACCGTGCCCAACAACGAGCGTATCGTACTGGTATTCGCCGATGCGACGGCGACTGACTGTCGCTTGGTGCTCATCTTCGTGGCCGACTGCATGTCGGAGCCCAAATACGTGCATGCAGACATCGCCACCAATTAACACGCCACCGTGCATCTGCCACAGAAGTGAGATATGTCCGGCACTATGCCCTGGTGTCTCGATGACCTGGATGACGTCATCGATAAATGTATCATGCACTGCTGTCGCATCAACGACCGTTGGTTGCCCCATCGGTTGTGCTGGCGGACGCGCATCGAGTAATTCTTGGGCTACGTTGAGCGGTGGCGTCAAACGAAACGGGCGACGTAAGAGTATGCCGTGTCGGACGTCGTCTGCATCACGTGGATGCATGATAGCGGCTGGGGCACCGTGCTGTTGTAGATAGGCCAGCCCACCGCTATGGTCGTAGTGCAGGTGCGTGATGATAATCCCACGGAGTTGCGCTGGGGTGAGATTCATGCGTTGCAATGCGTTCGCAATCGTAGGTCCGCTTGAGAGGTCGCCGGTGTCGATTAGCCATGCCCCGCGCGGTGTATAGAGCAGATACGCATTCACCATGCCGAGGGCAAGGCGATACAATCCGGGAACCACTGGTTTAAACATGATGTGCCTCGCTCTGTTTTTGCCAACGGAGATGGACACCAGATGATTTCGTGCGAAAACCACAGCGGTGATAGAGCGCTTGGGCTCCGATGCGATCGTCATCAACGGTGAGTTGTACGCGATTGAGTTGTTGGCCGTAGGCCCATGCGAGTCCATGATAGATTAAGTTGCTCGCTACGCCCTGTCGTTGGTATGCGTCAGCAACGGCGAGGTATTCGAGGGTTGCACTCAGATCGAGCACATCGACACTCCACCAGGCATATCCCTTGACGGCGTCGTTTTCGGTAGTTATGACACTGAGTAGATGGTGGTCATCGTCGATAAAAAGGTCGTCAATAGTGGCCCAGGCGTTGGCAAAGTGGCGATGATGCAGTGCGGCAATGGCGTTGCGGTGGGCTTGCGTTGCCCGATGCACGCCGTCCGTGAGGGCATCGACAATTGGGTCGGTATGGTGCATTACATGGACGGTTTTGATAGTACGAAAGCCTTGTGTTTGCCAGAAGATGATTAATTCATGCGCATCACGATGCGGAAATGCGTCATAGGTCGTGACGTGTGCGGGCAATTGATGTGTCAGCGCTTGCCAGAGGATGGAGGCGTGAGCCCGATTGCCGAATGGCCCGCGCAACCAGGCGCGCTCCAGCTGGTACTCGGCTGCAAGCGCTGATTCGCCGGTGGTGCCAATCATCAATTGTCCATCGTTGAGTTCTGCTAACCAGGCAGTGTGAATTGCCTGATAGGTGTCGTCGGCATGCGCGCTTTGTAGACAGCGCAACGATGATTGTTGTGTGGACTGGTGCACCATGCCGATGATACGGGTGAATTGACCGTCATCAGCGGTTATCCATGTGACGGTGGGGAGATTCATCATTGAGACTTATGTACTCCCAAATAACGGCATCGTGTGTGCCTCGTAACCGACGAATCAAATCAGTACTACGGTTGCGGAACGTGTCAACGGCGGCGCTGACGACAACCACGTCGTGACCGTACAACCAGCCGCGTATGCCATCTTGGTGGATGTGCAGGGGTGAACAGGTGACATGCGGATGGAGTTGCGGGATTTGGCGCCAGCACTCACGAATCATGCGCATATAAACGCTGTCAATTCGTTGTGACGGCATATCGGGGGTAAACGCAAGTGTGAGGCGCCAGCAAGAGAGATGGTCCATGGGGGTACTCGCTTTCGGTAGTGAGATAGATCTCCTATGCTCACTACCGTTTTGGCGACCACAAAAGGTACGAGGGTTATGACTTTTTGGTGCTCTTACTCAAAAACCACGTCAGGGCGGCGATAATCAGGGCAATCGGCGCACCGAGTGGAATCAAGTCGCGCTTGCCATCCCAACCGACGACTTGCCCCAAAAAGATGACACCCATGACGACAATCACGACACTGGTTAATTTGTTTTTGAGGTCGTCGAGTGTGTTGATAGCTAGCCACTCAGGAATTTGGACATCGTCGCTGATAAATAACTCGAACAAGCCGAGTGCAGTGATATAGCACACGGTAGCGAGCAAGAAGATATCAATGGCCTCGATGATGTAGAGCGCTACGGTCTTGCCGATCTTTTCGGGGGTTTCGGTGTTGATAACTTTATCAACGACGGCATAAATCTCCCACATACCGAAGACGAGGAGTGTCACCATGCCAATCAAGGCGCCAATCACGGCAATCATGATGAGATAGCGGCTTGACGACAAGACGCGCGACAAAAATGCAGTCATACAGACCCTTTCATATACAATCAGCTTCTCTCTCAATTACGCATTTGTGATGGGATTGGTTTGCGCATCTGGCTGCAAGCGTTTATTTCGTCGTTGTATCAGCTGTGCTTTGATAGCGGGCCATTCGCTATCAAGAATGGAATAGATGTACGAATCGCGGATACGACCATCGTAGCGAATCAAGTGATTGCGCATGCATCCCTCAAAAGTGGCGCCGAGCGCCACGAGTGAGCGTTGCGCAGCCGTGTTGAGCGCATCAGTTTTGATTTGGACGCGGATGCAGTTGAGCTGTTCGAATGCATAACTAAGCATCAATAACTTGGTCTCGACATTGGTGCCATCGCCTTGGGATTGTGGATGAATCCACGTACCAAATTCAACACCACGATGTGATTGACGGATATCGATGAAGCGAGTGACCCCGACAATTGTGTTGGTCGCACGACGAATCATGACGTACGGCACCTCTTCGAGTGCATCGCGGCGGCGTATGAGCTCTGTGATGTGTGTGTCCATGCCAGCTGGCGTATCACCGGGAGGGAATCGTAGGTAGGTCCAGATTGATGCATCTGCTCCGGCTGCGATTAATCCATCACGATGGTATGCGGAATCGAGTGCTTCGAGTCGGACAATCTCCCCATCAAAGTGCGTTGTAGTAATCCAAGGATGCATAGATAAATCCGTTGTGTCTGACTGATGAAACTCATAGAAGTTGGATGTGGAGCAGTGGGTATCCACTGCTCCACATGTATGTGTTAGTCGCAACACCCGCGAATCATCTGCTGTGGGGTGTGGCCACGATCGATGATGGCTTGTTGATACTCGCGGATGGTGCTCCATGGTGCAGGAGTAGGAATCTCGTTTTTGGGCATAACACGACCATTGAGGATGGTGGTATCACAGGCGAGGAGCTGACTCCCTTGACGACTGGCCATCGCAATATCATAAAAGTGGAACGTGCCGTGGTAATTGCGCAGAATAGCCACATCCGCCTTGGCGCCGATATGGAGTGATCCGACATCGGGAAGGTTGAGGATTTTGGCGGGTTGTGCGGTGGTTGCGGCAATGACGTGTTCGAGCGAGACGCCAATCGCCAAGAACTTGCTCATGCAGGTGGGCAAATCGAACATCGGGCCGTGGACGCTGATTTGATGCATGTCGGTCGAGATGGCATCAGGTAAGATTCCTGCGTTAAGCATGCCCTCGGCCACGGCAAAGTCAAACGAGCCGGCACCATGGCCGACATCGAGGATGACGCCGCGGGCGATGGCTTTTTGGATGCTGGCATGGGGTAGACCATCACCGGCAGTGACGCGCATCGTGCCGCCCGTAAAGCAGTGCGTCAAGATGTCGCCGGGCTTGAGGTATTCGAGGACAGCATCGAGATCGGGTGGCCCTGAGCCAATATGGACCATCATGGGCAGCCCACAACGATCAGCTGCGATGCGGGCGCGGCGGAGTGGCTCGAGGCCATTCGGCCCGACGGTCTTCTCCTCAATACGCGCTTTGACGCCGATGATGATGTCGCGGTGTTGGTCGACGATGGTGCAGAACAGGTCGATGTCGCAGTTATCAAGGTTGAGGTGCTCGCCGAATGGTGCCGTCAAACCAACGCCCGAGATATTGAGGAACGTGACGATGCGCACGTCGCTTTGGCGCATGATGAACTCACGTAGTCCGCCGAAGTTGTAGGCGCCAGCCGAGCCAACATCGACCCATGTCGTCACACCACTACGGGCAGCTAATGCATCGGGCTCGATGCCCCAGTAGGTGACGCCGTGGTAGACGTGGGTGTGCAAATCGATGAGACCGGGGGTAACAATCCGGTCGGATGCATCAATCAGATGACGTGCGTGCGTCAGATCGAGCTGTGGGGCAACGGCAGCAATGCGATCGCGCTTGATGGCGACATCAAAGCGCCCGTTGCGTTGGTTAGCTGGATCGATGAGATGACCGCCATGGATAATCGTATCGTACATGCCTTAGGCTCCTAGATAGGCAATAACATCAATCTCAACCATGAACCCATCAAGTTGGCTGCCGACGGTGGTACGTACTGGTTTTGGATCGGGGAAGTAAGTAGCATAGACGGCGTTATAACGGTCAAATAGGGCCATATCTGAGAGGTGGACGGTAGCTTTGACGACATCACTCATTTCGGCGCCGGCTGCGGCGAGCAGAAGCTTGATGTTCTCAAGAGTGCGGGCAGTTTGCTCCTCGATGGTCGTGCCGACAATCTCATTGGTGGTCGGGTCGATGGGAGCTTGGCCCGAGACAAAGATAAAATCGCCGACGCGGAGCACAGGCGAGTAGGCGCCACCTGGTTGTGGCCCGTTGGTGACATGCACTGCGTGTTTGGGCATGATATTCCTTCCTTTGTGGTGTGTGAGTCTCTTTCATGTATAGCACAAAAAGAACCGGCCATGGTAGCCCATGACCGGTCTCACCACGATATGGCGATTATTGATAGTGGGTTAGTACGACAAATGGCACATTGTCGTGACTCATAAATGCGTATTCTGGGTAGAATCGGGCGCGTTGCCAGACTGCCAGGGCTGATGCATGTTGAGTGGGAATGCTCACGCGCAGTGTTTTGTCGGGATATATTGCCAACGCGTGTGCAACTGCGGCGTTACATAATGCATTACCTCGAAGTTGACCAACAAGGTCAGGTCGCAATCCAATTTGCAAGTCAACGGCGTGAGTACCATAGGTACCACCAGCAACTTGGGCATGAGACCCCACAATAACAAAGCCGTAGAGTGACCCTTGATCGTCACGTACCTGCCAATATCCGCTGTCATGCTGACAGAGTCGTTGATGGGTAGCTTCGCCGGAGGCGATATTATAGCGTGCCATGATGCCGTTGTAGCGCCATGTTTGCATGATATGCGCAGCTGCTGGGCGAATGTGTCGGAGTTCGAGGGGATCTACTGATACCCGCGGTAAGGTCATTGCCATAGTGTTCTCTGCCAACAGTAGTCGGTTCATGTACTGCAGTGTATCATCACTACAAAATGTAATAGAACAGGTACAGATTACACCACTCTGACGATGGCATGACAGAACGATTTCGTGAGAGGTCAACACACACTTGGCATGGATGATCACGTGTGTGTGGTGTAGTTATTGTGGGAAGTTGTCAGCTAGCACATAACAACCAGTAAAGCTGGATGTGAGATCTGGTATGGCTTGTGTTGATTGGACGGATTGTTTAATGGTTGCATATATCGCTAGACACTCATCCTTGGCATCAGTAAATGAAGAGAACCAGCGCCGATTTTCCTCGTTGATATCAGGATTATCACGATTATTGAAGATGATTTGTGAAAGCGCATCAATAAGTTGCGGGACTTCATTTGATGCTGGCAACACAATAGTGTCGTATTCGCTTTGGGACATTATTCCGATTGGTAAATTGCGCTCGACCTCTTCGGTAAGTACGATGATACGGTCTACATCAAACATGAAGCGTTCCGTAATGTCGATATTTGACATGAATCCTGACAATGGTGGATCAGTGGTAGTCGTGTCTGATTGATTTTGTGTATCATCTGCGCCATTATCTGTGGATTGGTTGGCGGAATCAGTGTTGGCAGAATCAGTGTTGGTGGAATCAGTGTTGGTGGAATCAGTGTTGGCAGAATCAGTGTTGGTGGAATCAGTGTTGGCAGAATCAGTGTTGGTGGAATCAGTGTTGGTGGAATCAGTGTTGGCGGAATCAGTGTTGGCGGAATCAGTGTTGGCGGAATCAGTGTTGGCGGAATCAGTGTTGGTGGAATCAGTGTTGGTGGTAGTATCGGCATTCGAATCGGATGGTGTGGGTTCAACGAGCTGATTCGGATCGACGGTTGTATCCGGTACACCCTCTACGGCACTTTCGTCCGATTGTGTGTCAGGAGCTACTGCATCAGGATTAGTGATATCGTCATTCGGCGATGAGCCTGGTAACGGCGCATCCGGCATGGGAGCATCGAAGGCTGATTCATCGGCTGGATTTGTCTCAGGTGCTGTTGGTTGTGCGGTATCACTTTCGGTGGGCGAGGAGATGGAAGGAAGCGAGGGCATTGATACCGGTGATACATTTGTCACAATTGGAATGGCGATTACAGCCAAGCCAATCATCAGTATGCCTAACAGAATGCTGCCTAGGCCTTGTTTGGGCTCAGGCATAATCAAATCGGGGCGCACCATCCCAAGTACTGAGCGTGGCAACACATGTGCGCCGACTTCGGTGTAAATGTCGACAATCCGCCCGGTACACGGGGCAGTGACAACGCGCTGGGTGCTCCCGTCATCGATAATGACGATTGGTTCGCCGCTGACCACGCGACTGTCAATAGTGTGGAGCCAGCTTGAGACGCTCAAGCGTGGCATATGATCAAAACCCGTATCGAGTTGTATTGGTTGATCGTGCATACTGTCTCTATCCCTAACAAAAAAACTGCATAATCAATTGCATCATAGCACGGTTGACGCTGGCGTGCCTGCGTGGTATCATACAACCTGTTGCCGGCGTAGCTCAGTTGGTAGAGCAGCTGTCTTGTAAACAGCAGGTCACGAGTTCGAGTCTCGTTGCCGGCTCCACTTGTCACCACACCCGTTGATTGCGGTGTGGTGCTTTTTTGTTATTCAAGTGAAAAAACGTGGCCGTTGTCGACCCGTACGAGATGGGCTTGCTGCAAAAACGCCGCATCGAAATCATCAATACCGGTGGCAGTCAAGAGCGTCTGTTGATTGGGGTTTGCCATGCACGTCAGTAGATGATGGCGTCGATGGATGTCAAGCTCCGAGAGGACGTCATCAAGCAGAAGCACTGGTAACTCACCAGTGCGTTGATGCATCAAGGCAACCTCGGCGAGTTTGAGGGCCATCACACCGCTCCGTTGTTGGCCACGTGAGCCAAATGCTCCCAAATCAATTGTGCCATCGAGCACGCTTACATCATCGCGATGTGGCCCACAGGTTGTTTGACCACGGGCGATATCTTCGCCGTGATGTGACTGGATATGCGCCAGGATTGTTGCCGCCAATGTCTCATGCTCGACTAAGACATCGATATTGGGTACGTAACAGATTGTCAGCGGCGAGGTGTTTTTTGCGATGGCATGGTAAATCGGTTGTGAGAGTGTGGTCAGTGCCTGACATGCATCGTGGCGTCGTTGCATGATGGTTGTGGCATGGGTAGCGAGTTGCTCATCCCAAAACGCCAATTCGGCGGCATAGTTGCGTGGTGTCCGCCCTTGTTCTCGCCATTTGCGCAACAGACTGTTACGTTGGAGTAGCACCTTTTGATAGGCATTGAGTGCATTTAAGTACGGGTAATCGAGCTGTGACAGCATGGCATCGAGCCAACGGCGACGCTCGCTGGGAGCGCCAGTGAGGAGTTCGAGGTCAGTGGGTGCAAAGAAAACGACGCGTAAAAAGCCGAGCAAATCACTCGCCTTGACCGGTTTCTGATTGACGCGAAGCACTTTGGTGGCTGTGCCACCAGCGCTCCCGAGATCCGTGGCGTTGCCCCGTGCCTGGATGATGACGTCAAGTGTGGTAGGACCATGTTGTCGCTGGATCTTGCCACTGATGCGCGCAGTTTGGGGGATCTCAGGGCTGTGTTCGGCCTGCCAATAAATGAGTTCGCGGTCGGTGTGGGTGCGTGGTGATCGCGACATAGCCAACACGTAGATTGCCTCAAGAATCGATGTTTTACCCGCAGCATTCGGCCCATAAAACAGCGTTGCACCTGGGGAAATCGCCAAATCAAGGCGTGCATAATTGCGGTAGTTGCGCAAGCTCAGGTGCTCGATGTGCATTAGTTGGTCCCTTTGGACGGTGGGAATCGGGTAGCTACCAGCTGACTGATACGCCCCTCATACTGACTCAATAGTTGTTCGATTCGGTCGTATTCGCTTTGGCAATGGTCGAGCCAAGTGTGCCACTGTGGTTGTACACGCTCGGGGATATCGTTTTTGAATGACTTGACCAGTGCTTTGCGCAGACCGGCAAAATCAAGCGTGTACCATGACCAAAGCGAGGTACTGATGGTGGCACCGAGTGGCGCAAAGTTACGTACGAGCGTTTGGACGGTCTCATTAATGAACTGCAAGCGTTGTTGTTGCAAGTCAACTGCATGCACAGTGAGTTCGGTGAGTGCGTCGTACTCATTCAGCGCATCAGGGACTGGAATATAGTCGATAACCGTATGTGCCAAACTACTCCCTTTGGCTTTCTGGCGATTTAGCCATCGTTGTAGTGGCGTGCTATTCAGATAGCCGAGGAGCCACAACGGTGGGTCAGTGAACCATGGTGTGGCGGTGACATAGCCTTGTGGGGCGAGGGTAAACGCAATTTGACTCTTTTGGGCATGCCACGTCAACACTTGTTGGGTGCGATCAGGGAGTTGGGTATCCGCGTCAAGCTCCCACCACACCTGATGATGCGGTCGGTCTGCCACAAACAGGCTGAGGTGGCGAGCAAGGGCCGGATAATGCTCGGCCACGCATTGCCAGGCTTCGGTTGATTGGGGTGTCGCGCCACAGAGTTTGGCGGTCCATCCGGCCGGCAGTGCCAGCAGAAAGCGATGTTGGTTGTCGACGCCATATCGATGGATATCGTCGCTGTGCACATAGCGGCGAAAAAGCGGTGCCAGTGTCGGATCAAGTAGAACAATCCGGTCGCGCATGGACTTGTCGAGGACAAACGCGGTGCGTGGACTTGGTTGAATGCCCGGTTGACTGCGTTGACTGATGACCTGGGCGAGCGGTGTGCAGTTTGCCGGAAAATCGCTCATCATGTCTGGTACTCAAGTGGTAATTGGCGCAGTGCAGTCAAATCCGCACAGCCACTACAGAACATGGCGACGCGTAGTTCGTCGATCATACCTTGGAGTTCGGTAATGACGGCGTCGCTCCCTGCAGCGTCAACGGCTGCAATCAGGGCCGGTTTGGCGGTGCCACCGAGATCGGCGCCGAGGGCAATCGCCTTGGCCACGTCAACGCCACTGCGCACACCACCACTGCCAATCAGTGGCACGAGAGGTAGGGCACTCCGCACCTGGCGGATGGCTTGACTGGTGGGAATGCCCCAATCCGCAAATGCGCCAGCCGTGCGGGCACTGCGCTCTTGCGTATGACGGAACCGTTCGACCTCGGACCAACTCGTACCACCAGCGCCAGCAACGTCAATGGCGGCTACGCCGGCTTCGATGAGGCGTCGTGCGGTGTGAGGACCAATGCCGTTGCCAACCTCTTTGATGATGACGGGCACAGTCAGGGCACGACAGACGGCAGAAATCTTGGGGAGAAGTCCTGAAAAATCCGTGTTCCCCTCAGGCTGGACGGCCTCTTGTAGAGGGTTGAGATGCAAAATGAGTGCATCCGCTTCAATCATGTCGACGGCACGCTGACACTCAGTGATGCCGTAGCCGTAGTTCAGTTGGACAGCGCCGAGGTTGGCAAATAACAACACATCAGGTGCGATATGACGGATGCGGTAGGTGCTAGCGAGATCGGCGTTGCCGATAGCGGCGCGTTGCGAGCCGACGCCCATGGCGATGCCGAGCACTTGTGCAGCGTGTGCTAATGCAGTATTGATAGCAGTGACATCGTGTGCGCCGCCCGTCATCGAGCTGATGAGGATGGGGGCATTGAGTCGTTTGCCGAGGAACGTTGTGCCAAGATTGATGGCCTTCATGTCGAGCTCTGGCAGTGCCTCATGGGGCATCCGATAGCGACCGAAATCGGTGCTTATTCCTTTGGCCGCGACGTTTTCGTCGAGAACGATGCGAACGTGGTCGAGCTTGCGACTGTGTGTTAGGGACTGTTCGTCCATGCGTTGTATTCTTTCCAAGTGCACTGCACTCAATTGAATTCTATTATACCAATAGTTGTGTGGCTATCTCATGACAAAACTACAGAGGGCAAATGAGTCGGGTATAATGGACATCAGTGTCATTAGTGACAGATTGTTCGTTCGATTACGCAGATGATGTAGGTGAATTGTGGCAAAGCAAAAGAACGCCTCGAGTGGAGCAAATAACGCTCCAAAACCATCCAGCAATGTGCCGGCTTATCTATCGGCATCAGTCGTGTTGTTGGTGTTGATCTTGATTGGCTGGTCGTTAGGCGGTGGTTCAACCGCAACAACGACCGAAGGCAGTGACATGCCGGTGACAGTGGTCAGTGAGCCGGCTGATGCCGCCCAACCAGAGGTTCCAGCCGATGGACCATATACTGAGGCTCCACCGATGACCATTGACGCCAGCAAAAACTACACCGCAACGATTACGACGCCACGTGGCGACATTGTGATTAAGTTGCGCCCAGATTTGGCTCCTCAAACCGTCAACAGTTTCGTCTTTTTGGCGCGTGAGGGGTACTATGATGGCCTGACATGGCATCGTGTACTTGCCGATTTCATGGCGCAAGGTGGCGACCCCACTGGGACTGGAGCTGGTGGTCCTGGCTACACGGTACCGGCCGAGTTCAGCGATGTATCGTTTGACCGCCCTGGTATTTTGGCGATGGCACGTCCTGGCAACGATATCAACGGCAACGGCTCGCAGTTCTTTATTACGACGGCTCCGGCCACGTATTTAGATGGGCAGTACACCGTGTTTGGCGAGGTGATTAGTGGTCAAGAGATTGTCGACGCTATTCCATTGCGCGATCCAATGACGGCTACCGAGCCCGGCGAGCAAATGTTGTCAATCACGATTACTGAGGGCTAAAGTTGTATGCGTGCCACTCCTTCGTCATCGCCATCGTCGCCGCCACCACCATGGATTTTTGTGGTGATTGTGGTGATTGTGGTATTGGGTGGGGGAGTGGCATGGTTGTTGTCTCAGGCCTTAAATAATCGGGTTGTAGTCACTGACCCAACCGCGACACCGGTGACATCGCCGCAGGCCACTGCAACTGAGGTAGCCCCAATAGATGTGGGTTCGACCGTGACACCGCTACCGGTTGATCCAACCGTAACAGTTGCGCCTGCTGCACGATTTTTGACACTTGATGAAATCGTCTATGCGGCGGAATTTGATGCCGATACAATTACGTCGTTTTTGCAACAGGCAGGCGGGGAGTTAGCCGATGTTAAGGTAACTGTGGGTGGGCGCCGTTACCCATTCCCTGTGGCACTCCTCGGTCAAACCCTTTATTACAGTGCTAGCCCCAAAACAATTTTGGCACTGCTGGAGTATCAGGCTGGTTTGGTCACACAATCTGGTCTGCCTGATGAGCGATATCGGTGGGCAGTTGGATATCGGGGTGATCCCAATCGTTTTGCCGGTATGAGTGGGCAAATTCGCTGGGCAGTGCGTGAGTTATTTTATGCACGTCGCGATCTTCCTCTGCGCCCGCCACTCACCTACGCCGACGGTGTGACGCTTGAAGCGCCGGCTGACCTGAATGATGCGCAATATGTAATGGCGCGTGTGCTTGCGCCGACAATCGCCTCTGGGCAAATCATGCAAGCACTGACCCAATATGCCGACGTGTATGTACGCTTGTTTGGCGCATTATCGTCCGACGAAGTCGCAGTGGCTGTTCCGCCAGCGATCCTGCATCGCCCCCTCCAAACAATTAAACCTGTGACGTCGTTTTTTGACCATAGTGGGCCGTTTTTGACGCGCAACATGAGTGATGGTGTGACGACCTATTGGGGCTTTGTCGAGACGAATACTGCAGCGTTTGCCTATGATGGGCATGATGGGTGGGATTATGCGGCGGCACCTCCTGATCTCGTGTTGGCTTCTGCCGACGGCAAGGTTATTTTTGCAGGAACGGCCGATGATGGATGTAATACGGGGGCAGTCATTATTGATCACGGTGATGATTTACGTACGCTGTATTGGCATCTTTCGCAGGTGACTGTCGAGGTTGGCCAACGTGTGTCCACCGGTGAGGAAATCGGTGTGGTAGGCAACACGGGTTGTTCGAAAGGCCCACATTTACACTTTGGCGTACATCATCGTGGGGTGAGCATTGACCCATACGGATGGTGTGGCCGCGAGGCAGATCCATGGCAAACGCATCCAGCTGGTGCGCCGAGTTACTGGTTGTGGGCCGATTATCCATCGCCGTGTGGTCCAGTCCCGGCCACAGACGTGCTGGTTGATAGTAACGACCCCGTGCGCTTTACGATTGTACAGGCAACCCCGCAAACCGTCTTGTCTGGCGTCCAAAACGATGCATTCTATGTTGTAGGACAACGTGGTGTGGATGCGTTGCGCCCATGGCGTGCGCGCCCATTTGTGCCTCTTGCGGTTGCCCGCTGGCAGGCTGAATTACCAGTGCCCGGCCGATATCGCGTGAGCGTGTATATTCCGTATGCGTTGAGTGGGTTGATCGATAGTGATGTCGTGTATTACCAGGTCCAACATCGTGATGGCGTCAGCGAGGTACCGGTGCGCATGCAAATTGGCGCGAATGAATGGATTGACCTCGGCACGTATGCATTTGATGGGCCAGCGAGTGTGGTTTTGCCGTTGCGCGATTCGGTTGGTGGGCGTGGTGTATGGATTGATGCAATACTTTGGCAGTCTGTTGAGGGAGGGCAACCATGAACCCGCTCGATTTATTGCCGCATCAATCGTTGCCATTTGGTGAGGCGATGCGCGTTGTGGCTGCCCGTTGGTATGACCGTGGCGGGAGCCTTGATCAGCTTGATGCATCTGCCGTCGATTTGGCGCGCCGCCTTGATATGCCGATTGCCGATGTGCAACGGCGGTTGTGGATTGCCTACGGCGAGGCGATGGCCGAAAAGCGTCAAGCTGAGCGCGAAGGTGAGTTGTTACGGCGCATGGCTGAGCTCCGTGGTCTCCATCGGATTATTGCGGCCGCTAACTCGACGCTCGATCTCGAGACATCGATGAGCCAAGTTGTGAATACGGTTGTTGATGTCGGTACGGTTGATGCATGTGCCATTTATATTTATGATCGTGATGCCAATGAACTAGTGTTGCGTGCCTGTGCCGGGTTCGATGTGAGTGCAATCGGCCAAATTCGTATGGCACTCGGTGAGGGAATTGTTGGTGCAGCTGGTCAACAAGGCACGCCGTTGATGGTTGCAGACGTGCGCCTTGATGGGCGCGGGTTGGCAAGCCTTGGCACCGTGGCAGGGCATTTGCATGGCATTTTGGCAGTGCCAATCGTGCTGTTTAGCGATAGTCGGTTCCATTTGGGGATGCCGCAACTTCAAGGCGTTGTAACGGTGCAAACGCGCCAGCCACACACCTTTAATGAGAGCGAAATCAGTTTTGTGGAGACGGTCGCTGGTGAACTGGCGTTTTTTATTACGAACGCCCAAATGTACCAACAAGCTGATAGTCAGTTGCACCGCAAGGTACGTGAGTTGACGACACTCCAGCAGGTCTCAAAGCGCATCGCCGAACAAATCAAAATTGATGAGTTGTTGCAGTTGATCGCGGCTAAGGCTGTTGAGTTGAGTCAAGTTGATCGAGCGGATATTTTGCGTCTGGATGCCAAAGGTGTATTGCAACTCGCAGCCAACTACGGTGCGCCTGCGCACCCTGCACCGATTCCGACTTGTATTGGCGATGCGGTACGCAATGGCTATCCGTTGGCGGTGTTGAATGCGTTCAATGACTCACGCTTTCCGGAGTTGGCAACGACGGCGGCGCATGATGGCTTTTATTCGCTCTATAGCATTCCCCTGCGCGTCGGTGGTGAGATGCCATTTGGTGCGATTAGTTTGTATACCAATCAAGAGCATCACTTTGATTTTGAGCAGGTACGCCTGCTCTCATCATTTGCAGATGCCGCGGCAATTGCGATTGAGAATGCCCGGCTCTACGACGAAAGTCAGCGGGCGCTTGCTGTCAAATCGGTCATGCTCCAAGAGATGCACCACCGCGTGCGTAACAATCTCCAGACGATCTCGGCATTACTCACGATGCAACTGCGCCGCATTGCAGATAACGCACCGGCGGCACAGATGTTGCGCGACAGTGTGGCGCGTATTCAAGCCATCTCGGCAGTGCATAACTTGCTCTGTCGTGAGGATATTGGCATTACGACCGTCGATGCTATTATTCGGCAAATCGTTGACCATGCAGTTGTGAGCATGACTGACCCTCAATTCCCGGTTGATTTTGCGGTGCGCGGTGATACGATAGAAGTGGCTTCGCGGCAGGCGACGATTTTGGCCATCGTATTAAATGAACTGGTGATGAACGCCTTGTCACACGGATTGGCCCAGGTAGGTGGTCACGTTGAAATTCAGCTGGAGCATGGTCATGATGCCTCCGTGGTGCGCATTCGTGATGATGGTCCACTGCGTACACAGCATTTGCCACCCTACAAAGGGAGTGGTATGGGGCAACAAATGGTGCGCATGTTGGTTGAAAGCGACTTGTACGGCAGTTTTGCGTTTGCGATTACCGATGGCTGGGCCTGTGCCACGGTGACGTTCCGTCCTATCGAAGAAGAAGAAGAGGAGAGTACCATATGAGTCGATTATCACGGTTGCGCGCTGCCATGCAGGATCAGCATATTGATGCGGTTGTGCTCGTACCTGGCAGTAATTTGCGCTATCTCAGTGGACTCGGATTCTCTACCAAACTCCGTATCAGCATGCTGATTGTGCCCCACGCTGGCACGCCAGTGATGATTTTGCCGACGATGGAAGTCCCACGTGCGCGCCAAAGTGCGTTGTTCTCCATAGACTTTTATGGTTGGGATGATGATACTGGTCCACTGCCGTTGTTGCAGCAAATGATTCACGAAATGGGCTTATCGGTGACCGCTATGGGGCTCTCAAACCTTAGAATTGCTGTCGAGAATAGCGTGATGCGTGTATTTGAACTGCGCGCCCTTGAGCGTGCCACCGAGGCCCAAATTTGTGATGCCGATCCCATTTTGGCGCAATTGCGCATGCACAAAGACGCAGATGAACTCGCTGCCATGCAACGTGCCATTACCGTGGCCGAGGAATCATTGGCCGAGACCGTGGCAGCCATTCGCCCGGGCATGACGGAGATTCAGGTGGCTGACATGTGGGAACAGGCGATTCGCGCACGGGGCAGTGTGCCGTCATTTGATATCGCCGTCGGGTCTGGCCCCAATGGCGCAAGCCCACACCACACCAATAGTGATCGTCCACTCCAAAACGGTGACCTCGTGGTGATTGATGGCGGCGCGATTGTTGATGGATACGTCTCAGATATCACCCGCACCATTGCTGTCGGGACGTTGTCTAATCGAGCCAAGTTGGTCTACGAGACCGTGTTAGCGGCCAATGCTGCGGGCCGTGCTGCGGCTGCTCAACCTGGTGCAACGGGTGATAGTGTTGATCGGGCGGCACGGGCAGTGATAGTGGCCGCCGGATTTGGCGAGTACTTCATTCATCGCACTGGCCACGGGCTCGGAATTGATGTGCACGAGCCACCGTTTATGGTCGGTGGTGACACGAACCTGATTCACGAGGGAATGACCTTTACGGTTGAACCCGGGATTTATGTGCCGGGCGAGTGTGGTGTGCGCATCGAGGATATGGTGGTGCGTACCACACACGGCGCCACCACGATGACATCGTTCCCCCGGGAACTGCAAAGTGTAGGCTAGTATGAGCGAGATACGCACACCGCAGTTGACACTTGAGTCATATATCGAGGCCATGTTATTTGTGGCTGGGGAGCCCGTGGCAATCGGGCAACTCTGCGAATGGCTTGATGTGTCACCACAGGTGATTGAGAACGCCCTCGAGCGCTTGCGCGATCAACTCGAAGGTCGCGGTATTACCCTGTTGCTCCACGATCAGCGGGTCCAATTGGTATCGCATGTGATTGCAGCGCCAGTCATTCGACGCATGCTCGGCCAAAGCGGCGCCCCGAAGTTGACCAACGCCGTATCCGAAGTGTTAACCATTATCGCCTACCGTCAGCCGATTACGCGCGCACAGATCGAGGCCATTCGTGGCGTTGATTGCAGTACGCTGGTGCGGCAGTTACAAGCGCGTGAGTTGGTGACCGAGGTTGGTCGTCTCGAGAGCATCGGTCGCCCTGTGTTGTTCGGTACCACCGATCATTTTTTGCGCCAGTTTGGCCTGCGTTCACTCGCAGAGCTGCCGCCATTGGTCATCCCTGATTTAGTTGAGCCGCCAGCGAGCGAATCTGTTTGATGCATAACGTGAGACCGCCCCACATGAGATCATGTGGGGCGGTTCGTGTGCTTGGTACATACTAAAAGCGATGTTCGTCGGTGCGCTGCGTGGCTCGGCTGTCTTCTTTGGGACCGAGTTCTTGTGTCTGTGTGTCGGGCTCCAATGTCTCGGTTTGACCGTCAACCGGGATGGGCGAGGTGTGATCCCCTGCGGGAATCATGTCCGTGATTTGCTGCGTTGGTTGCGGTATTTTGGGCATACGCCTGCCGAATGTAAGTTTACTCGTATCAAGTCCGGGAGGGAGTTGGAGTGTATTACTCGGATCTGCCATAAATGCATCGGTCTCATAATCGGTTTTGACACGATTTGTGCTGCCATCACCGAGGTTGGGAATTTGTGGCCCTAAGGGTTGGCTTGTGCGCGGTTTCGTGACGACTGGTTTGGGCAGGATAACCGCCATCAAAACGCCGATAATACCACACCCCATCATGATGAGAAATGCACGCGTTGACCATGCCAAAAACTCAGGAAAGGCGCTGTCGTTCATGGCCGATACCACAGGCAAGAGCAGTCCGGCTTGCGCAGTGAACTCTTGAATAATGAAGGCCTCGAGCAGTAGCGGGCTACTTGTACTTGCGCCGTATGTGCACAAGACGCCAATCCCCGCAGCAATTAACAAGATACTACTGATCCAGCCAAATAACTGACGGCGCGAACGCACTGCGAGCGCAACAACCATGATCATCAGCGTTGCTGGGAACATGATACTTTGACCGGCACCAGACCGAATGCTGTTAATTTGATTGGCCATATCTGGGCTGGTATACAAGAAGATTTGGCTACTCATGATGATGCTATCAAACGAACGGTGGAGTACTTGATTGGTCATGTCGATAATTTGTGGTAACAGCGCAGGCGATGTGGGGGCACAATCAAATGCAGGGAGTTGATTCCGCCCGAGTGTTGCGCTAATCGCTGCTTCAGCATCAGTTGTGCATGCTGGCATTACACCAAGTGTTTGCGTCACGACGTTGATGAGACGTGTATCAAATGCATTCATCGTCATGACTGGCGATGATGTAGCCGTGGTTGTTGTGAGTATTTGTGGCAGAATCTGTTGAATCGTTGTACGCGTGGTTGCATCGGGGAAGAGTGTCGTAGCAATCGAGTCAGGGCTATCTGTATTAGTGAGTGCATCTTTGACGAGATACGGAGCAACATGACGGTATCTGGTGGTCATTGATTTGGAGTCTAGGCTGGCCACAAAGCTTGGTGATACCAAAATTGTTTGGGCAATCCCATTGTACAGTACGCTGATGGCTAATGCTGGCACCGCGATAATCGCTAAGAGCAAAGCACTAAAGATGCCACAAGTGCGCATATCAATCCTCCTCACACATCTCTTGTGTAGTATAACCGATTGATATGCGCAATAACGTAGTTTTTATGATGATTTTCGGCTTTTTTGCCGGTTTTTTGAGGGTATTTATTGATATATATCAATTTACTGATGGATTTTTTTTGTGTTTATTAACTAAACCTGCGGATTTGATGGCAAATCCGCAGGTTTGGGGGGCACTAACGAATAGGGTACGTCCGTAGTTCGAGTGTAATCACTGGTGCGTAGTAACTATATTCGTAGATAATCTGTGCTGGTGCGGTGTTGGAGGGTATTTCGAATGCAATTGCACCTCCGGCACGAGTGCCTGGGTAGACGTCTGTGCTGCTCTGATAATCAGGCATCGAATACGTTTCACTTGCATGGCTATAGCTACGACCCTCGAGATCAATCAACGTAAATCGGTAATTGTTGTACAGCACCGACGAATCCCCACGAGGACGATCGTTTCGAACGGTAATAGCGAAGATGACGTACTTTTTGGCGTTTGATGCATCCCAATAGCTAATTTGACTCTGATAGCGAAAGCTCCCTGCGGCTAATGTGATGCCGTCTGAAGTCGTCGTCCAGAATCCGCGAGGCATGCCGCCACGACGTCGATTAAGATTTGCCTCAGGCACAAATGGACTGACCGTTGGTTTGGGGGTCGCTACTGGTTGGGGAGTGGCCGTTGGCTGTGTCCTGAACGCTTGATCTTCGTTGCCGAGCAATCCCAGTAATACATTGTATGGGGCTGGATTCTCGGGGTGCAGTTCAAATCGGGCACGTTCAAACCACTGCACTTGATACTGCTTGCCGTCACCCAGGGTTTCTGTTTCTACACCCGATATCGGCATACCGAATAACGCCAGGCTCTCGGCGTCGCTTACCGCCCGATTGGTATCGAGTTGGAGGCCATTGCTCCGCCATGCCTTGAGAATATCGCCACAGACGGCATGTCCAGTCTCAGCAAAGACACGACATCCACCGCTATCGCTACTTTTGGCAAACGTAAACCAGTCACGCCCTTGTTGCGTAAGTCGATCTGCGCCGAGTCGCCCGAGTTGCACATCATACGGCCGCTGGTTGTTCGGGTGTAACTCAATGCGATTACGTTCAAAGCGCTGATAGGTGATTGGATTGCCGTCAATCACCGTTTGCTCAATATTGTTGATTGGGAATCCAAATACTGCGAGTCCTCCGTTTTGCTCCCAAAACTCACGGATACGCCCATCAATGCAGTAACCTGTCTCGGCAAAACAGCGTTGGTCGGCGTGAGCTGCTTGGTACATGGTGCTCAACATTAGCGTTAATGCCACAATTACAACGAACACTTTGCGCATGGATATACTCCTATTTGGTGCTATTTTAGTAAATCAGTCAGTGCAAACCAGATGTTGCCATAGATGTCAACCATAATTGATTCGGTCATTTCGGTTGATCCTTCTTCAACTCGAATGACGGCAATGCGATTTTCACAACGTAATACTCCTGCGGTGCCAATGTAATACCGATTGATGGTCTCAACAGACGCCTTGTGGCTACAGCCACCGTAATCTGATTCGTTCCACTTTGTTTCGGTAGGATAGATATCGGTATATTTGAAATTGTTATAGGTGTTGATGGCTTCTTGTGTGGTTGCATATTCGGTAATGGTGACTGCAATGTCGTGTCGGTCATAGTACTTGTTAAACGCATATGTGCTTTTGGTGACAACTTGCACAACATTTTGGGGGAGCGAGCCATCAATCGTTGCAGATGTACTATCGACATAATTGCCGTATAACGGATTAACACGCCACGTAACCTGCCAATTAAGATGTCGTGTAACGCCAGCACTTGCACCAATATTGTCAGCAAAAAGCCGCCCAGTTAATGGCGTGCGTGGCTCATTTGAGAGTGGCATGTTTGCATTGCTAGCCGTCTCATTGCCCAACAACCCAAGTAACACGTCGTATGGGGCGGCGTTCTCGGGGTGTAACTCAAAGCGTGCTCGCTCAAACCATTGCACCTGATACTGCTTGCCGTCACTCAATGTCTCAGTGATGACGCCCGAGATGGGCAATCCGAAGAGTGCTAGACTCTCGGCCTCACTGATGGCCCGCTTACTGTCAAGTTGGAGCCCGTTGCTCCGCCACGCCTGCAAAATTTTGCCGCAGACAGCATGCCCTGTCTCGGCAAAAACACGACAGCCACCGGTATCTCCACTCTTGGCAAAACCAAACCAATCCCGCCCCTGTTGCTGTAACCGATCAACGCCTAACCGTCCGAGTTGTACATCATACGGGCGTTGGTTATTCGGGTGTAGTTCGATGCGATTGCGCTCAAACCGCTGTACCGCGATGGTGTTGCCCTCAATCGTGACTTGCTCTTGTGGCGCAATCGGAAAGCCAAAGACGGGCAAGCCGCCGTTCTGCTCCCAAAACTCACGAATCCGCCCGTCAATACAGTGGCCTGTCTCAGCAAAACAACGCTGGGCGGCCTGTACGGTTGTGGCTGGCTGCACTAGCCAGCTGATTCCTGCGATGAGTAGTATCGCTATCAATCGTTTTCCCATTATCATGTATCATCCCTCTTTGGTATAATCGCATTACAACGTAATTTTATATTTTTAAAAGTCCACATATGTGGTTTTTTAATAAAAATAGATGCCGATTACAAAACTAATGTGAAAAATCACAAAAACAAAATATTCAACTAATCAGATGCGAGAGTGGTTTGACCAATCTACGTTGCACTGCTTGAAACGGCATAAACTCTGACGTACAATGTAAACATGGAAGTGCACCTCGATCCGTTAAGCTCCTCTCCACTCCCCGACCAACTCGCCAATGATTTGCTTCGCCGTATTTTGCGTGGCGAATTCGACCACGACGGTATGTTGCCGTCTGAGCGACAGCTCCGTGCAACGTATTCAGTTAGCCGATCGGTGGTGCGTGAGGCCATCAAATGGCTGAATGCGCGTGGGATTGTTACGACGACCAATGGGGTGGGAGCCATCATCAACCGTGATATCACGTCATCCACAGTGGAGGCCATGATGCTGGCCTTTCACTACGGGGATGTGCGTTTACGTGATTTGGTTGATACGCGACTCGTGCTTGAGCCCAAAATCGCCGCATTGGCAGCCATACATGCGACGCCAGCGCAAATCAGCGGCATGTACGTATCGTGTAATGCGATGGAGCAACTTGATGTGAGTGCGGGCGAGATTCAAGCGGCGATTAACTACAACCAAGTCAACGTTGATTTTCATTTGCAAATAAGTCGAGCGAGTCGTAATCCGGTACTCACGATTTTGGTTGATTTGCTCATCGGTGTGGTATGGCGCCACGAGCGTACGGCGAATCAGGTGATTGGGCTACCGCGGTACCTAAAGACGGCCACGGAGCATCGTCAAATCGTCGATGCAATTGCTCGACGCGACGCTGATGCAGCGCGCACCGCCATGACGATCCACCTCGATCTGACGCAGCGTTTATTGCGCGACAACGAAAGCCTCGACCAGCACCTGCAAATAATCACTGAATAATCTGGTGCTGGTCCATGCGCTTACACATTACAAAATACGTTGTCCGAACAGACTCCCCGCCAAATCAACTGCCAGTTCCGCAGTACGATTAAACTGGTCCAGTATCGGGTTGACCTCAACCAAATCCAGCGCAACGACCTTTTGGGTGTCATGCAGGACCTCCATGATGAGGTGCGCCTCGCGAATACTCAATCCACCGCTGACGGGTGTGCCGACGCCGGGGGCCACCGTGGGGTCGAGTGAATCCATATCAAAACTAACATGAATTGTCTCGACGTTGTCGAATTGTTCGAGCGTCTTGCGCATAATGACTGCAATACCGTGCTCATCGATGTCGCGCATGGTATACACCGTGATGCCACTTTGGCGCAGTGCCATCCGCTCCTCGCGGTCGAGATCACGAATGGCAATCATGACAATCTGGTCAGGCGTGAGGCGGGTCGTGCCAATCTGGAGTGGGGGTGGGCACATGCCCATGACGCTACTGACGACCATGCCGTGGATGCTCCCTGATGGTGATGTACTCGGCGTGTTGAAGTCCGCATGGGCATCAACCCAGACGATACCGATGCGCTCGGGGCGCGTGATGCTCCCTGCGAGGGTGCCAATCGCACAACTATGATCCCCGCCCAAGAATACGGCAATCTGGTTGTGGGCGATTGTGTGTTGCATGGCCACATACGCCTGTTGGGCAACGGCTGCGACGGCTGTGCTGTTGTGGGCATTCGGGATGTCATCATGGGGCTGACTGCTGGTATCTGGGACACTGATATTACCCATGTCTGTGACGTGCCAGCCGAGATTTTGGAGGCGTGTTTGTAATCCGGCATAGCGAATAGCGCTGGCGCCCATGTCTACACCGCGACGCATTTGACCGATATCCATGGGGATGCCGTGAATGGCAATTGGTTTTGGCATAGGGTGCACTCCTTCGTGCATACACTGTATCGTCTATCAGTATAGCGTTTTGCACACAAAAATGCCCTATTGTCAGCGACAATAGGGCATCGCGCACGTGCGGTCGTTACTCGATGGTGATATTCACCGTGATTGTGGCCCCTGATGGACCAGTGGCGGTGACGACTGCCGCACCAGCTGCAGTGGCAATGAAGCCTGGGTTGGTGGTGAATGTCTCTTGATCGCCGCCTTGCGATACTTGGACCAACTCAGGAGTAGTTGTGCCAATGCGCCACCCTGCTGATTCGCCGGCAAACACAAATGCCTCGCCTACCTTCATGGTTGCGGGTGGTTGTGCTGCGAGCTCATCGCCTTTTATCTCAACCAAAATCGGTGGCAACGCACTGGTGGCAGCTTGGTTTTGTTCGGTTGACTCGGTGTTGTTTTCGGCTGGGGTAAGACTACAAGCACTAACGAAGAGCCCGAGCATCAGGCCAACCAAAAGAATGCGTAACTTCATAGGTTTCTCAACCCTTTCCATAAAGAAATCGACGACTCCAGTATACGGTATGACGTTGCAGACGTTTACGGAGTTCCCAACGGAAATAAAAATCTCCTCGTTAAATTTGCATTAACGAGGAGGTTAAGAAATCTACATTACCGAGTGATAACCAAACGAATCGTTAATTTGACACCATCGGGGCTCGTAATGCTCACTACTGCTTCACCGCTGGTCATCGCAATGAATCCCGGGTACTTCTCGAACGTACCAGGCTCATTGCCTTGTGAGAGTTCAACCAGCGTGGGGGTGGTGGTCTCGATTAACCAACCCTCCGCACCAGAGAAGAGCAATGCACGGCCGGTGGCCATGCGGTCGGGCGGTGGCACGGCAATCTGGTTATCTTTGATTTCGACAATGACTGGTGGTTCCATGTTGAACAAGTTACCTTGATCGGTCATGTCGATCTCTTCGATCGGGCCAGCTGTTTCTTCGACAGGTGCCTCAGCAGCCAGCTCTTGTTCGGCAGCGAGGTCCTGCACATTGGCCTCAATGCTCGTGCTCTCTTGTTGTGGTTGGCCACAAGCGGCAATCAGCAATGCCACTATCGTGCTGAGCAATATGTGTTTAAGTCGCATCGTTCCTACCATCCTTTATCTGACGTATGTCACCCTATAGTATACCGAATTCCCTTTATGTATGAAGACGAACTCGCTCCCAAGTTTGTTCGTACATGACACGCCCCCACGTTGCATCGGTGTGCTCAGCAGCCAGCATAAAGCCCGATTCCTCATATAAATGCCGCGCTGCATGCAACTCAACAATCGTAGTGAGCCAGAGATATGCATGATGTTGATCGGCAAATGTGAGGGCTTTCTTTAGTAGCATGCGTCCGATACCCCGCCCTTGCATCCCTGGATTAACCACAAACCACCGCAATCGCGCAGCTGGGGTTGTCCCCCCGTCAATCACAATACTACCCACAAATTCATTATCAATGTGCGCAGCGAGGAGCAAATTGCCCAGATCCGCATGACGTGGGGCAAACTCGGCAATCTCGGCCGCAATTTTACTTTCAAATGGCAAACCAAACTGCACCAAATCAGCATAATAACGCGTCTGTGTCTGCACCATCCACCCGATCAACCCGGGTTGATAGCCAACGGTGTACTGAATCATGCAAACGCCCTCACCCGTTGTAACAACGGCAGCATCAACGTCGCATCCCACTGTGCCAACGGCTGATGCGGGTGGTGCGAGTCCGATCCTCCACTTATCAACAGCTGATGTTGTGTGGCACACGCCAGCAAAAACTCCACCTGCTCGGGTGTGTGTGCCGGGTAGAACACCTCGATTCCGTCAAGCCCAATCGTAACCATGCTGGCGATATCGTCGGCCGTGGCCGGAATCGCATAGATCCCCTTACTCCGCCCCGGGTGTGACAATATGGCCACGCCACCAGCCTGATGCGCCACCGCAATCACCTCGGCCACGGTTGGGGGATTGTACGAGTGCGGGCGATTGAGCAAAAAACGCATGCCGGCTGCCTCATCATCGGCATCAACCCGACCTGGCAGCTGATTGTGTTGCGCCAGCGCCGTCGCCACCTCGGCCACGTTGGGTTGCTTGCCGAGCAGTGCCGCCACATCGGGCAACACCCAGCCCTCGCGCGGCAACTCCATGAGCAAGTGATTGGCGTCAGCGGCGTTGCGCGCATCGACCGAATGACATAATGCGATTACATCAGGGTGGATTGGATCGATGCCGTACATCAGCGTGTGCCAGAGCTTGCCGTTGTGACTGCTATCAACCTCACAACCCGTCACAAAGCCAATCCCAGCCGCGCGAGCGGCTTGTTGCATCGCCACGACGCCGGCGGTTGTATTGTGATCGGTAATTGCAAACGCCGCTAGCCCGGCGGCGTGTACTGCCGGGATGAGCGTCTCGGGTGTCCAACTCGAATGATGCGGCAAGGCGGCCGAATGGATTTGTAGATCGACGTACATGATTAGGCGAAATGGTTGAGTAATTCGAGATAATCGGCCACGATGATGTCGGGCTTGGCTATGGCCAATTCTTCAGCGGTGTGCGTTGTCGCAATTGCCACGGTGTACATGCCGGCGGCGCGCACGGCAGTCAAGCCAGCAAAGCTATCCTCGATGCCGATACACTGTGCTGGTGCCACGCCTAAGCGGCGGGCTGCCTCAATAAAAATATCGGGCGCAGGCTTGCCATTGGCCACCTCGACGCCCAGCGTAATCGCGCCAAAGTAGTTGGGCAGATTGAGTCGATCGAGCGTCGGCCCGACATTGCCATGGGGCGCCGATGTGGCAATCGCCGATTTGAGTTGGTGCTCATCGAGGCGGCGCAAAAAGTCATGCAAGCCGACAACAGGGTGCACGTGCTCCATCAGCGTGCGGTAGAGCTCTTCTTTTTCGTCGGCATAGCGATTGAGCTCATCGGCGGGGAGCTCGCGACCAAACAACACCGGGAAGATCTCGCTGTTGCGTTTGCCCGACAAACTGGCTGCAACCTCGGCATCTGGCGTAGGTATGCCGTATCTTTGCATAAAAATATCAAACGCCTGACCGTGCAAGTGCATATTGGGCGTCAGCGTGCCGTCCATATCAAAGACGACGGCGTGGTAATCGCGTAACTGTGGCATGAGTTCTCCTCGTCATTCGACGATATACCGACCCGGATTGAGCTTGCTTGCCGGGTCCCATGATTGCTTTAATGCCTGCATCATACCAAATCCAGCCGGAGCCGGCCCCCAGCGATCGGCGTCATCGCCGATTTCAACCATCACATAGCCAGCGAACGGAGCGAGGGCGCGGCGGAGCGTCGCCACATCGGGCGCGTTTTGGCAATACGCACGAATGAGCCCTACCGTCGGCATGACATGCAAATGTATACCAGACAGATGTGTCGCTAGCACCGGATAGACCTGTGGCAGGTGTTGGGAGGCCACACCGATGCGCAATTGGGTGCCGTGTGGCGTGTTGAACGGCCGTTGACTCAACGTCTGCCAATCGCCTGCTTCAATGGCCTGTGCATGGGGCGCTTTGTGGCGGGCATCGGCGAGTTGTCGGGCTACCGCACCATTGACCCCCAGCCAGCGCACCCATAGCGTCACCTGCTCGGCGGTAGCATCAATCATGATGGCGCTGGGGTTGAACGGTCGTTGGCGTAGTGCATATGCCAATTCATGGGCCTCAGAGATACTCTTACAGGCAATCCGCAGACTCTGATCGGCTTGCGGGATCGGTGCCACCTTGAACGACACCTCGGCGATGATACCGAGCGTGCCGAGGGCGCCGATATGGAGTTTGTGCAGGTCATACCCAGCGACATTCTTGACGACCTTGCCGCCGCTCTTGATGATGCGCCCATCACCCGTGACAAAGCGCATGCCCAGCAACCAATCGCGCGGCGAGCCGTAGCCGTGCCGGAGCGGCCCGCTCAAACCAGTTGCCAGCAAGCCGGCCACACTGGCTTGTTGTGCTTGTGGCGCATCCCACGGCAACCACTGGTTGTGCTCACGCAAGAGATCCTGCAACGCACCGAGACGAATCCCTGCTCCCACAGTAATCGTCAAGTCCGAGGCAATATAGTCGTGCACGTGGTTGAGCAGGGTGCAGTCGATGACGGTGGCATTTGGCTGGGCCGGATTGCCGATTGTTTGATGGAGCCCAGCGCCGCGCGGCGTAATTGGGCCGTCAATGGTACGTACAAGCTCGGCGAGCGCCTCGATGGTGTGTGGTTGATGCATCATGAATCCTCGCTATATCCACGCACCGGCGGCCAGTGCCTTGGCACCACCACGAGCTGCTTTGATGTCGCCACACGAGGCACCGGTGGGAATCAGCTTGCACGGGTTCATTACGCCGACCGCATCAAAGCAGGCGCGCATCTGGCGCATGGCCCACAAGTCATCGTCGTTGAAGAGCCAGGCCATGTAGTCGCGCTTCTCGATGCCAATTCCGTGCTCGCCACTGATAGTACCACCGGCATCCACACAGGCTTTGAGGATCTCCTCGCTGGCCGCAATCGCCCGCTCAATGATGCCCTCCTCGCGGATGTCAAAGAGCAGGAGGGGATGCAGATTGCCGTCGCCGGCGTGGAAGATGTTGACGATATGCACGCGTTGCTTTTTGGCGACCTCGCGCGTCAGCTGAAGTACCTCGGTCAGGCGCGAGCGCGGCACGACGCCGTCTTGGATGTGGTAGTGGGGCGCAAGGCGGGCGCAGGCGGCCAAGGCACCTTTGCGCCCAGCCCAGAGCTTTTTGCGCTGATCCTCGTCCTTGGCGGCGCGCAACTCGCGGGCCTCGAAGTGTTGGCAGATGTATTCGATGCGCCGCGTCTCGTCGTCGATCTCCTCGTCCATGCCGTCAATCTCAATTAATAGCACGGCTTGCGCATCGAGTGGATACCCGGCATGAACTGACTGCTCGACGAGTGCGATGCCCTGACCCTCGAGCATTTCGAGGGCCGCCGGGATGACCCCTTGGCCGATGATGGCCGAGACGGTTTGGGAGGCGCTGTCGAGGTCATCGAAAATCGCCAAAAACGTCTTGACCGACTCGGGGTTGGGCATCAAGCGCACCGTCAACTCAGTAACCAATCCGAGCGTGCCCTCGCTGCCGACAATCACGCCGAGCAGGTCGTAGCCGGGTCGATCGGGGGCGGTGTTGTCGAGCTCAAGGATGTCACCGTTGGCCAGAACAACCGTGGCAGCCAGCACGTGATTTGTGGTGATGCCGTATTTGAGACAGTGCGGGCCACCGGCGTTCTCGGCACTATTGCCGCCGATGGTCGAGGCCTTTTGACTGGATGGATCGGGCGCAAAGTGCAAATCCCACGGTAGGGTGTACTCGCTCAAATCGGTATTAATCAGGCCCGGTTGGACGCGGGCGGTGCGGGCGACCGCATCAACCGACAAGACGCGATGCATGCGACTGGTTGAGACCACCACGCCGCCAGCGGCGGGTACTGATCCACCGGATAAGCCGGTGCCGCCACCACGGGCCACCACGGGGAAGCCGGCGCGGGCGGCGATGCGCACCACCTGGGCGACCTCGGCGGTGCTTTGGGGCACCACGACGATATCTGGGCGGGCCATATCGAGGGCACTGCCGTCGTATTCGTAGAGCATCAGCTCCTCGGGGCGCCACAGTACGTAGCGACTGCCGACCACGGCGCTCAAATCATTGACGAGTTGTTGGTATGCAGGCGCAAGCGTTGTTGTCATAGCGCACCTCTTTGTGTGTGATGTCTCTATTTAACCATGAAAACGCCGATGTGTCGCTGATGCCCTACCACAAGAGCGGCATTTTGACGCCGAGCCAGACCCCATCAAACCAGAGCGTCAGACTGGCCCAGAGCAGGTAGCTGACAAGGGTACCAACGAGGATGCGGGCCACTGGTGTTTTTTTGGAGCCTGAACAACATATCCAGCATACGCCCTCACCACAAGAGCGGCATTTTGACGCCGAGCCAGGCCCCATCAAACCAGAGCGTCAGACTTGCCCAGAGCAAGTAGCTAACAAGGGCACCAACGAGGATGCGGGCCACCGGTGTTTTTTGGAGCCTGAAGACGAAATACCCAGCATAGGCACTCACCACCGGAATCAACGCCACGCTATAGCGTGAGGTGTTTTTGTCGAGCACCACGTGCACAATCATGAGCAATGCACTGCCCAAAAAGACCGACAGTGCCATGTACCACCACCGATTGCGTGGTGCAATGACCAGCCCAAGTACGGCGATACCGAGGCCAATCCCGAGATATTGACCATACAATCCTTGTTGCCAAGCATAGTCCCACCAGCGCTCAGCCAAGGTCGACGCAGTCGCCTCGCCGACCATCGACTGCAGTTGCGTCACAATCAGCGAGAGATATTGGCTGTAATAGGCCGCGCCAACAAACGCCAATATCACCCACCAGTGCCAGATGTGCCGGCGAATCGGCGCCCAGAGCGTGGCAATGCTAAAGGTGACGGCCAAGGTGAGCAGGGTACCGAAGTGACTGGTCATACTCAGGTACATCAACAACCAACTCAACGGTGTACTCGTGGTCACTGCCACCGCCATGGCGGCTAAGCCAAACCACTGGGCAGTGTTCTGCGCCAACGACCCCTGCCACTGCACGATGTAGGCGGCCGGTAGCGCCAAATAGAGGGCACCCACCCAGGCAATCTGGCGACTGCTCCAGCCGAAGCGTGACAACACCCAGCCCAGCACCAGAATGACGCTACTCTCGATGAGTACGATGAACAGGCCAATCACGCGCGGTAACGTGCTCCCCAACTCGTGTTGAAACGGCACGAACTGATACCACTGCATGACTGGCAACAGCCATGGCGCAATGGTCAGATAGGTTGACGTGGGGTAGGGGAATGTGCGCAGGTTACGGTCGCCGTCGCCACCCGTGACAAACATGTAACCGGTGCCGTTGGCCACCTCGGTAAAGCGATTGAGATGGAAGAAAATGTCCGATCCCATGAATCCTGGTGCAAAGACGCCGAGCGCCTTAATGAAGACACTCACTACGAAAATCTGCATGGCTACGTTGAGCCACGGTGTCTGGATGCGGCGTACGAGCCACAAGACACCCCCCGTGGCGGCGAGTGCGATAGTGAGACCGGGTATCAATGGCTGGAGTTGCACGCCGTATTGGAGCAATAATGCCGCAAGCGGCAGGGCAATCATGATGCGCAGTGGCCAGCGATGGGCGGGGATAGAGACAAAAATGATGGTGACAAGTATGGCGATGAGACCGCCAAACCAGCGCACTGCAGTGCGATCGATGTGTGATACGCTAGTCCAACTGACATTGACGGTGTCGATCGCCACACATAGTGACGACAAGGTCGAGGTAGATGACCCTGTATCACAGTCGAACACGAGCGGACTGACATGACTGACCAAAATGGCATAACTGCGGAGCCCGGCTGTCGGGTCAATTGATACTATTGAGCGCCCACTGCGCATGCTGATGTAGGCAGGGGATTCCTCGGCACGCGTCATGGTGTGGACCACGACAATCGCATTGTGGAGAGTTTGTGGGAGCAAGATGTGTGAGTCTTGGTAGCTCCAGCGCATGGTGCGCAGTTGATCGCCGATTTGGATTTTTTCGGGGACACGCATATCAGTGGTCAAGCTACGGGTGGCCGAGATGCCGACATCAATGGCGTAACTTGGCTGGCGCATTTGGCCAATCAAGGCCAAGAGTACGATGATGGCAGCGCATACAAACCCAAGGAGTTGATAACCGAATGATTTTGAAACCATGGTGCCTCTTTCATCCGTAGTGTGTTTTTTGCGGATGTGCAAAACATAAAGATGCAAAAGTGTCTTTGCTCTTCCCAACATGCATGCATTCTTAACACGTACATCGGCACCATTGATCGAAGATGTGTGCCAACAGGCATTGTAATCGATAGATAAACAAAAAATCCACGACCACCATCACCCAAATGAGTGAATGTGGTGGTCGTGCATGTGGGAGGCGACTTAGTCGCGCCAACTATACTTAGGGGCGTAGCCGAGCAGGCGACGGGCCTTGTCAATCGACAACAGCGTCTCGTTGGCACCGAGGCCAGTCTTGAGCTGGATGTGCGGGAAGACCTCGGCCATCAAATCGGCGTTGCTCCGCGTCATGCAGGTGTCGGCAGCAGCGATGACAAACACCTCGGCGCCATTGATGGCGGCCTCGAGGCCGAGACGACAGCTCTGGGCCACGTCGCGGGCATCCACATAGCCCCAGAAGTTCCACTTGCGCGCGTGTGGGTCGTTCTGCCAGCTGGCAAAGCGCGCATAGTCGTGTGGCTCCATGATATTGGAGAAGCGCAGGCCGACGTAGGTGGCACCGCTCCAGCTGGCAAACTGACGGGCCATCTCCTCGCTGATGAGCTTCGAGAGCGCATAGCTACTCTCGGGCGCAATCGTCTCCTCGTTGACTGGTGCCTGAGCTGGTGGGCGACGCTCAAACGGCAAGCCCAACACCGTCTCGCTCGAGGCCCAGACGACGCGCGGCATACCCAATACCTGGGCGGCGCGGAAGACGTTGTAGGTCGAGCCGGTGTTGCTGCGGAACATCACCTCCTCGGTGCGGCCGCGTGGATCTGGGTTGGCGGCCAAATGGACGACGGCATCACAGCCGTGCATGGCCTCGATGGTCTCGCCGAGGTGATTGAGATCGGTGCGCTGGAACTCGCACAACTGCTCGGCCGGCGCATGCATATCGATGTTGCGCACGGCGTAACCGGCACTCAAAAGCTCTTTGATGGTGGCGCGGCCGGCCTTGCCCGATCCGCCGGTGACGGCAATGGTCTTCATCTGCTGATTCCTTGATGCAAAAAATATACCCCACAGGGTATTATACCCCTGATTACAGAGACGCATGGCCATGCGTCTCTGTAATCAGGGGGATTGATTTATTCTTCGCGGAGCGCATCGTACAATCGCGCTGGCCCTAACTGAGGCGTAGAGTGAGGGTTGGCTATGTTGGCGATATCATACACGTGTTTACACTGGAAATAAGAAGTAACAGAGAGATATTGTTAGAATGTAGATTTGTTGAGATGCACTGAAATTAGTAGCTATTATATTGATATAATTCACACATAACCTACATCTGTAATTGAATATTTATAAGGTGAATTTATGGGTGTTTTCCGGCGACTCACAAAGCCATTACTGATTTTTGTTGTAACTTTTGTGTTGAGTGTAGCGTTTATATACGGTTATGAAATACAAAAATACTCATTAACGATAAATGACAATATTCCGCTTGAATATGAAACATCTGACAATCATGATGAAGTACAAAATATTGCGAAAACCCGTGTAAGCATCGGTATATACCCATTAGAAGTATATGATATTGATTTTCAGCGAAATACATACAAGATGGTTGCATATGTTTGGATGGTTTGGGATAGACAACACAGCCTTGTTGTAGATGAGGGGTTATACCCACCTAGTACGTTTGAAATAATGAATCTAGTGGATTCGTGGGATTACAAACAAACAGAACTTATAAATACTACTATGTCAGATGATTATCAATATTATCTGATGAAGATTGATGGAACTTTTTTTCAAGATTTTGATGTGTCGCAGTATCCATTAGATAGGCAAGTGTTGACAATTACATTTGAAGATGTCGAATGGCTAGATACTGAAGTTATTTTTATACCTGATTTAGAGGATACAAGACTTCAAGATGGAATCAGTATTCCTGGTTGGAAAATTAACAAGATAGATTACCTATCTGATACTCACATCTATGATTCAAAATTTGGATACATTGATGATAACAAGTCATACGCATATTCTCAACTTTCATTTAGAATTTATATCGAAAGGCCAATCCAATTTTTTGTCTTTAAGTTTGTGTTTCCATTATTTATCATTATCTTGTTCAGTTTGATTTCGTTATGGATGCCAATTAACCAATTTGAAGTACGAATTGCATTGTCTGGTTCATCATTACTTAATTTAGTATTTCTACAGCAGCTTTATAACGATAAAATTATTGCAACGCGACAACTTGTGCTAATGGAT
>JBKCLM010000027.1:0-3228 GCA_046300655.1 Chloroflexota bacterium
CCGGCCAGCCCATCACCTGCTCATCGAGCATGCGGCGCTGACGCGGGTGAATCCGGCAGTACAGAAGGCGCATCAGGC
The DNA here is from genome assembly GCA_046300655.1 of Chloroflexota bacterium. Lineage (GTDB taxonomy): Bacteria > Chloroflexota > Chloroflexia > Chloroflexales > Roseiflexaceae > UBA965. The sequence continues at coordinate 79 of JBKCLM010000027.1, forward strand.
TGATTTGGCCAGTTGGATTGCCGCTGGCAATTACGTACTTTAAAAAGGAGAAAAACGATGCAAATACCACAAAAATTGACGTTGCCGATATTGACGATGGATGATTTGTTGATGGAAAAAGAGGCATCCAAATCGATGTGTCGTGAGACACAGGCTATATCAGCAATAGGACGGTACACCAATGCACACGGGCAACTGGTAGATATTCGAGCCATGCGTGATGCCGCAACGCAGGCGAAAGTGGCGTATCGACCGGGTGATGCTCCATTAGTTGGAGCTCCACGGTATGCCCAAGTGCACACCTATGTCACGAACCAGACGACACTGGCAGTGGCTGAGGCACGATTGGCACAAGGATACCGCGTAGCAATTTTTAATTTGGCGAGTGCTGTCTCGCCGGGTGGTGGATGGCTCAAAGGATCGCAGGCTCAAGAGGAGTCATTGGCACGGGCGTCAGTGTTGGTGCATACAATCCGCGATGATGAGTTTTATTTTGACCAAACACATTGGCGGAATCCGTTCTACAACGATACGGTGATTGTCTCGCCTGGTGTGCCGTTCTTTCGGCATCATAATGGCCAATTCATCGATACGCCATGGCAGGCTGACGTGATTACGAGTGCGGCGGTGCATGCCAAAGCGGTGCGTAAGTATCTGCCGGAACGTGCAGGTGAGATTGCTCCAACCATGCGCCAACGTACCCAAAAGGTCTTTGAGGTGGCGACGACGCTTGATGCCGATATCTTGATTCTCGGCGCATGGGGGTGTGGTGCGTTTGGTAATTATCCTGATCAAATTGCCCAAATCATGCACGACATGATGCAGGTGGTTGATATGCGCCGCTTTGTGGCGATTGATTTTGCGGTGGTTGATTTGTATGACCCACCGTTGAATTACACGGCGTTTGCCACGCGGTTTGATAATCAGGTATTTGATGGGTAGTGCTCGGGTAACTTGCGGAGATGCAGGTAACACCAGTGCATCACGTATGGGCGTCCGACAGGGCGCCCCCGTCATTGCAAGGCCACGTCGTGAGTCAATCTATGTCTACCGACAAAATCAATCGTGGCGGTGCAATCGTCTTCTCTGGCAGCGCGGTGTATGGGCGTCCGACAGGGCGCCCTGTTCTTTTTTGCGCGCGGAGACGCAGGGGTGTAGAGGGCATATGCGATGAAGTCTCGGCACACAATCGGTAAGGGCGTCGCTTGCGGCGCCCTGAATTTACATGAATCCATTACGTCGTTGGTCGTATAATGACTGCATCTACACATAGTGCGAGGCATGTCATGACAACGCCAACCCGGTTTCAGTTTGTCGAAGAGACGTTTAGAAACTACGAAACGACGAAGGCCAACTACCCGAAGTTGACGCAAGCGACATTTGATGCGATTACTGGCATTGTCAAGACCGTCGATACCAAACAGGTCTATGACGATCTGACCTCGGCTCGGCAACAGCTCAAGCAGATTATTCCACCGGCGCCTAATCCGGATGAGGAGGTTGTGGCGAGTGAGCTGCCTCCCTTTGCACACGATAGCATGTTGGCCCGCATGGGCGGCGTGATGCTCCTCTGCTCCCTGATTGAGAACCGCTTGCGCGCCATGTATCGCCAACGAATTGCCGCCATCAACGGTACCCACACATTGACTGCCGCCGAAGAAGCCGAGATCTACGAGAACTTACCTAATAACCCGGATGCACATAAGCTTAAACGCGATGTGACAGAGGCCATGCGCATTGCCACCTTTCTATTGTGGAGCCATGATGTAGACCTCCATACCTTTCATCTACTCGAACAATTTACCAAGGTGCGCAATGCACTGATTCACGACGCCATGTTCCGCTCTGATCGGTTTACCGACGACGTGTTGCGGTTTTTGTATGGGCTCTACACCCACATGCAAAACATGCGCAACAAAATGAACAAACGCGTGCCACGCGAACGCAAATTCTATGCCGAGGATGGCCAGCGTGATGCCCGCGTCACCACCCAACTCGAGGGGATTGCGGTCGGTACACAGCTCACGCGTGACGAGGTGTATCGGCGCTTGGCCGGCAGTGTGCGCTTGAGGACGCCGATGGTGCATCGCCGTTTTATGTATGTGGTGGTACCCTTGGCGGCAGCGCAGACGGGACGCGTGAAATTGGAAGTACCTGCCAAACTCCTTGATGCGTGGGACGACGCATCTGCGCCATGGTTGGCGCCTACCCCCGTGTTCCGTGAAGTCACCACCAAGCACACCGTTGAGTTCTGTGGCTACGGCACCGTATACGATTTGGAGTATGACAACAAAGTATTCAAAGGGTTGTCAGTCCGGTTTTGATTGTGCGCAGTCATGCGTACGCACCAATGAATTGAAGTGGATCTGCTATGTCGACCCTCCGCAAAAAAATGTGCCCGGCCTGTCACTGTGTCTGTGAACATGTTGATAGCTATTGTCAGCAGTGCCACACCTCGTTGTATCATGCCCGAGAGATTGATATACCTGCCCCGCTCCCGACCTATCAGCCACATCCCGGTGAGCGGCTGATTGTCGTGCCTCCGTCAAGCGCACATGTCGATGAGGAATACCTCAATCTGTTCAAACGTCCTGTGTTGTATCGCACGGTGCCCAATTACCACCACACACCCGTGCATCAACGATTGTCACATCGTGCGGTGCGCTACCAACGTATGGGGCTTATGGCGTTTTTTGTTGCATGCTGTGCCTGTGGCTGGTCATTCGTGATGACGGTTAGCGTATTCATGGGGTGGCGATTTGGTTGGATGCCACCGCCTGCATTGACTGATGTGCTTGTGCCACTTGGATATGCCCTAACCATTTTGCAACTTGGTGCCACCTATACGGCGTTTTGTGCACGCGATCATGCGCTGTATCTGGCCGATATGCACCAAAAAAGCCTTGCCTCCTAACGTTTCATTGCCGTGTAGCCCGTGTACCAACCACGTCCCTGCATATTTTGGTGTGTAAAGAATTAGCCAAAAACCCTGTATGAGTGTAATCAGGCATCGATGATGTCGTATTTTTCTGCCGTCGAATCACAAATGTGCTGCACACAAGTCCATTAAACCGGCTTCATCCTGTGTGTTTATGAGTATCAGTTAAATAATGCTCGATTAAAATAAAAAATTCTCATGAAATATTCATG
>JBKCLM010000028.1:0-3408 GCA_046300655.1 Chloroflexota bacterium
TCACTCGGGGATTATCAGTTGACCGCGCGTGACAGTGTGCCGCATGACGATGTGCGTGGGCGGTTGCATGCGACCGGAATTGCATATCGGGCCTGGGCACATGCGCTGCCACAGCGCTATCAGCTGATTTTCGGCACACCGATTCCGGGGTATCAAGCACCGCCCGAAGTCCTGCCTGTGGCAGGGCGATCGTTGCGGGCCTTGGTGAGTGTGATTGATCAGCTTTATGCTGCCCAGATGCTCAATACGGCGGCAATCCCGGCGGTGATGCCAGTGGCCATACCCATGTTTGATACATGGCAACAGCATACCGGGGCGCAGGTGCCTGAGGCGTTGACGGTGGCCATCATGATTTGGGGGCGGGTACACGGGTTGGTGTCGCTTGAGATTGCCGGATCAATTCCACCTTTTGGTGGGACAGGTGATGGATTGTTTATGTATGAGATAGATGCGATTGAGAGGCATTTTATTGTGCATAACCAGTCAGAAAAATTGAATTTTTATGCGCGAGGTAACACATAAGAAAGGAACATGTCATGACAGGCAAAGTGATGAATGCAGACGCACAAACGTCGTGGCGACTGACAGGAGTCGTGAGTCTCGTGCAAGGGTTGTTGATCTTCGTTCCTACTATTGTACTTGGTCAAGCGATTGGTTGGCCGGCGAGTTTGGGTGATCCGGCGTCAGTGGCACTGCCTCGTTTGCTTGAGCAGGAGTCAGCCGTACGGTTGGGGTATAGTGCGTACTTGTTCTACTCCATGCTGTTTGCTATCACTATTGTGCTGTTAGCAAAATTAAGTACCGGCAAGTCGATGGCTAATGTTATGAGCATCATTGTTGGTTTTGCTATTGCGTCAACTGTTGCGCGTTCAATCGGGATTATTCGTTGGCTTATTCCTGCGCCACAGCTGGCAAAAACCTGGGAATTAGCTGCTACCGACCAAGAGCGGTATGCGATCAGTTTGGCATATGACCTGATGAACGCATATGGTGGCACGATAGGTGAAGTGTTGGGTGTGGGGTTGTTTGCAGCGGTCGCTGTACTCGTACTGTGTGTGGCATCATTGCAGGATCAATCGTTGCCCAAGTGGCTTGTCGGCTTTGGCGTTATCGCTGCCCTCTGGTTGATTGCCACCACCAGCGAAGTCATCGGGATTGCGCCTGACTTCATCGTGGTGTTCCTCGGCACTACATTGATTCAATTTTGGTTTATGGCAGTGGGCATCTGGTTGCTGATTCGGTCACGTCGAGTACCATAACACATCACGGTGCGGAATTGAACATCAACGGCTGTTGTCGTGCGTGGCGGGATTGTTGATTTCACGTCAGAGAAGGCAAAGTATGAACACACTTGCAAAACCGCGGAGTGCGACAGTCGCGTTATTGGTTATTTGTGGCGCACAGATGATGATTGTGCTTGATAACACCATCGTGAACGTTGCACTGCCATCGATACAAGCCGAACTTACGCTTAGTTCGACTAGCCTTTCATGGGTCATCAATGCATATACACTCGTCTTTGGTGGCCTCTTGTTGCTCGGAGGGCGTATCGGCGACATTGTTGGACGCAGAAAGGTGTTTATCGCTGGCAACATCCTGTTTGCCGTGGCAAGTGTGTTTGGTGGTATGGCGCAAAGCGATGTGCAATTACTCATCGCACGTGGTCTACAAGGCGTAGGAGGTGCCCTAGCGTCACCTACGGCACTGGCGTTGATTACGACGAGCTTCGCAGAGGGCCCTGAGCGCACGCGTGCCTTTGGCATATTTAGTGCCGTGTCTGGCACTGCTGCGGCACTCGGTCTTTTGCTTGGTGGGATTCTCACAGACCTGCTGAATTGGCGATGGGTGCTTTTTGTGAATGCCCCGATCGCACTTATCGTGGTTGTTGCTGCACCCATCTATCTTTTGGAATCAGGGCGCATTAAGGTACGACTGGATATCGCTGGTGCCGTAACAGCTACGACTGGTGTAATTTCGCTTGTGTACGCAACCATACAGGCCGCTGAAAACGGATGGGGGCATATCACGACCATTATGTGGTTTGCTGCGGCCATACTCATGCTCACACTTTTTGTGATTATCGAGCGCAACGCTACGATGCCGTTGATGCCGTTGCATTTGTTCAGCAATCGCAATCGAGTGGGCGCTTATGTGACCGGGCTCATGTGGTCTGCCGCATTCTTTTCGAGCCTGTTCTTTGTCACCCTCTTTTTGCAACAAATACTTGGATTCTCACCTTTGCAAGCAGGAGTCGCATCGGTGCCAGTTGCACTCATGCTTGGCGTCTCGGCACAAATTTCAGCCCGTCTCGTGTCACGTCGTACGCCACGCGTGTTAATTGCAACAGGTTTGACCATTGCATCTGTGGGGTTTGTGTGGCTGTGGCAGATTACCAGTCCATCAGCGACATACGTCGACATGTTGCTCCCACTTTTGCTGATGGCATGTGGCGTTGGCATGGTGTTTGTGCCGACGACCATCACCGGGATGTCGAATATTGCTGCACATGAATCGGGCGTCGCTAGTGGCATGCTGAACACCACGCAACAGGTAGGTGGCTCGATTGGATTGGCCATTCTCGTGACGGTCGCCTCATCGTCAGCGCGGGAGCGTATAACTGCACTCAGCAATACGGCTGTTGCTCGCGGTCAGGCTGAGCTCGGCGCTGCGCCTGATGTAGCCTTGATCACCGCAGGTACTGTCTATGGCTGGTCAACGGCGTTTTTCGTCGCTGCTGTGTTTTGTCTGGTGGGAGCAGTAATCACGTATCTGCTGATTCGTCCTACTGCGCCTGATGTGCATAAGGCGTCTGTACACGTGGGGATGTAGGTGTTCGGTCGGTTGCATGACCTGATTGATCCTCAGTTGCCCAATATATCGTGGCTGGTGCATGCACGTCGAACCACATCGTGTCTGGTATCGAGAAATGGAGTCATTGTGAGTCGTATCTTCCCTGGGCGCTACACCGCCAAAACCGATGAGCCGTTTGTGGTTTTCTTGATTGGCATGCGCATCAACACGTGGTGGCGTTTTGACAAATGGGTACCGGTGGCAAGTGCCATGGGACCGATGATTCGGACGTTGTATACGCATCCCGAGAAGGGATTTTTGCATACGGAGTTTTTTTGGAACATGCGCGGGCCGATTTTGGTGCAGTACTGGCGCTCGTTCGATGACCTCGAGGAGTTTGCACGTAATCCGTCAGACCCGCATGTAGCGGCCTGGAAGCGCTTTAATCAGGCGGTAGGCGCAGATGGCTCGGTCGGTATTTGGCATGAGACCTACATGATTAATCCCGATCAGTATGAGTGCGTGTATGGCAATATGCCGAGGTTCGGATTGGGCGCGGCCATGGAGCATGTGGAGGCGGTGGGGCGCCGCTATACGGCACGTGAGCGACTCAAGGCG
>JBKCLM010000029.1:0-5172 GCA_046300655.1 Chloroflexota bacterium
CGCGGGGTTGTGCACATAGCATCACTCGATGACATGCCATTCCACGTGGTCAGAATCTACTTCGACAAATTGTACTTTTTTGCGTGTGTCGTTCTCAATTAACTCACATCGATCATTGAGATAACCTACGACCGATCCCACAGTCAAACAAATCATCGGCGACATACGCACCGTAAATCGATGCCCATCAAAGGTAAATTGGACGGATGTCGGTGATGGTAGACCCTGCTTGCGCGCTTCGGAGTGATGATACTCATGATCGGCCACAACGCGAGCCGTGTTTACGGCAGACAATACCCTGTGAATGGACTGCGCAGAAGATGATTGTTGATTTTCTAACATGGTGACAATTCCTTTTCGTATAACGCCGTACACCTCAGGTGCACTCTAAACGTTATTACATTTATACGTAATAATGATTTATTTTGTTGCAGCATATGCAAAAAAGAGTTGCCGCGGTAGGTATCAACACAGATTCGTGGTAATAGACCACGCCATGTAATAGCCACACAACAACCGAACAAACAAGTTTGGACTATTTTGATACAACAACATACAACACATGCTGGACTAGCACATGCAATTATCAAAGTCGATTTTTACTCATCAAACAAAGCACTGTTACAACATGAACACAACAGGATATCGCACAAGCTCCTCAGCCGCTCGCGACGATCAATAAAACCTGCCGGATACACCCACGTAGGTGCATTATGTGTTGGTTCGCCATCGAGTAGTGCGCATCAGAGACGCATCTCCGCTAGCCTCCTATTGCCATGATGGCAATGCCAAGGATCGAGATCAGCACAGCCACGAGGGCAGCAATGTAGGTCACAATCGCACGTTCGTGTTGACGGATGATGGCGACCCATGCTAGCACACCTGAAATCCAACCAACAGCAAACACGGCAGGGTTCGGCCACAAAATGACCATCCACCACGTCATATCAATTGGGAATCCAATGAATTCAGGCAAAAACGTACGGACGATGCGCATAACGATAAAGAGCATTAACAACCACATCGACCATCGACCGAGCACTGATGTAGGCAATAGACGAATATTCATTGTGACCTCCTTTGTGTGTCGGCGTATTATAAAGATAAAATCAAGATATGCAACTAGGTCGCCAATGCATACGAATTATATGTCCCACACGCAACCGTCGCCGCAAGCGATGCCCCGCTCTCTCTCGGCGTGATACACAGACATCCATCGCCAGCAGGGCATCGATCTCGGAGGTGTCTTGGCGCGATATAACGTACCCATCCGCCATTGGGGGCGCGGTGTGTATGGCTCCACGTCGCCCATTCATACACCACGCGAAGAGGCGTGAATATCGACGTATTACAGCGTATAATACTCCGACATCACAAACTAACCTTTTCGGTGGTGCAAGACAGAAAAGAGCCTGAAGATGACAGAATCCAATCAACCCCTCAGCAGCGAGCTGCTGGCCGCTGTCGAAAAGCGCAACCGCGAACATCGAGCCCATCGGGCAGGCTGGCTCCGCGCTGCGGTCCTCGGTGCTAATGATGGGCTCGTGTCGACGGCCAGCTTGCTGATTGGTATCGTCGCTGCTGGCCAAGATAATTTGGTCATTACTGCGGGCATTGCCGGTATCACCGCAGGTGCGATGTCGATGGCGGTCGGCGAGTACGTGTCGGTCAGTTCACAAACCGACATCGAAGTTGCTGACAAAACGCTTGAAGTCAAGCACCAACAAATTGACCCAGTTGGTGAGGAACTAGCACTCGCGGCAATCTATGTAGAGCGAGGCCTCTCCGAGGAATTAGCGCGCGCCGTCGCCAAAGAACTCCATGCAAAAGACGGGCTCAAGGCGCACCTGATGGACGAACTAGGCCAAAACGAAACAACGATCGCGCGCCCGGCACAAGCAGCGTTTGCGTCGAGTATGAGCTTTGTCGTCGGTGGTATTATTCCCTTTATCGGCGTCTTTGCACCGACGTTGGGTGGCAAAGCGTATGCAATCGTCATTATGTCACTCGTAGGTTTGTTGCTGACGGGGGTATTGAGCGCACGCACGGCAGGGTCACCACTCATCAAAACCACGGCGCGTATCGTCCTCGGGGGCATCATCGGCATGGCGATTACCGCCGTCGTTGGGCAACTGGCACAGATATCGGGTATTTAATGAAGTATGGGCGCCGCATGCGAATGGGCGCCGCACGCGACGCCCTGACCACACAAACCTCCGTGCCTCCGTGCGATCCACCACCACATTGGGCGCCGCACGCGACGCCCTGACCACTCGCCACGCAATCCACCATACACCCATCCGCACTTGCGGGCGCCCTGTCGGACGCCCTTACGCGTACATAAGTCCCATGCCCACACCGACGGCGCAGCCCGATCGCATCAACCTCACGCGCGTTTCATCTATTGTCGGGGCGGTGCGCGAACCGCCCTTACGGACGCTACGCACGCGGGGCATATGTGACCAGATACATATGCGGGCGCCGCACGCGACGCCCCTACCACACACGCGATCCACTAACAAACCACACATCCACAGACAAATCCTACCTACCCTTTGGGCCTCGGTGGCTCGGCGCATCCACCATCACATTGGGTGCCACACGCGAATGGGCGCCGCACGCGACGCCTGACATCACCGAATACTGCAAGAAGAGATTGCACGCCTGAATCGTACCAATCGCCACCCGCATCCATTCGCCGGCATGCAATGACGGGGAGTGGGGTAATTCGGCTGGCCGTGCAATCTTCTCCCACGGTTAAGAATATCCCTGGAATTAGATTGCACGCCGGGATCGTTCCAAGCGCCACCCACACCCATTCGCCGGCATGCAATGACGGGGAGTGGGGTAATCAATTGGGCGCCGCAAGCGACGACCCTACCACACTCCGCCCGATACACTGACATCCCAGCGTGGTATCATGTGCGCACGCCGAACACCAGCCAAGGAGATGGCCACCATGTACGATCTGACCGCCGTGCGCGCGCTGTTCCCAATCACCGAGACGCACGCCTACCTGAATAACGCCGGCATCGGCCCGCTCAGCACACGCGCCCACGCTGCCGGGGTGGCCTTCTTGGATGAACGGATGCGCGACCCGTGGCCCGAACCAGCGCCCACCGCGCTCATCCGCCTCGCTCAGCGCAAAAACCACGTGCGCCGGCTCTTTGCCGACCTGATCGGCGCCCCGCACCACACCGTGGGGCTGACCGAGTCGACCAGCGCCGGCGAGAACATCATCGTCAAGGCGCTCACCTGGCACCCAGGCGACAACGTCGTCCTCGATGACCTGCACTATGAGTCGAGTCTGCTGATCTACCGCGAGTTGGCCAAACGCCACGGTGTCGAGATTCGCATGGTGCACCACGTCGACGGCCGCATCACCCCCGACCAGATTGCCGCCGTATGCGACGCCCGCACGCGCATGGTCTCGATTGCCTGGGTCTCGAACCGCAACGGATTCCGCCACGACGTGGCCCAGATTGCCACCATCGCCCACCAACACGGCGCCTACCTGTTTGTCGATGCCATTCAGGCAGTGGGCCCGTTTGCCATGGACGTGGTGCGCGACGGCGTCGACTTTTTGGCGTGTGGTAGCTACAAATGGCTCTACTCAAACTTCGGCGTGTCGTTTTTGTATGTCAACGAGGCACTCCTGCCCCACATCCCTAGCGACCGCTTCGGCCATACCCACATCACCAGCAACACGCCCGACTTTAGCGACTACACACTGCAACCAGACGGGCGCAAGTTTGAATACGCCGCCATCGCGCATACCTCGCTGGCCCAAATCGAGGCCGGTCTACTCCTGCTCCACGAGCTGGGTATCACCCAGATCGAACAGCACAGCCTCACGCTGGCCCAATCCACCTGGCAACGCATCCACGCGCTCGGCTACCAGATGTTCACCCCACCCAATACACACTCAGCCATCGTGGCCTTTGTGCCGCGTGGTGACGCAACATTACTCGAGCAACGCCTCGCCGCTGCCCAGGTGTCGTGCATGCTCCGCGAGGGCAATAGCTCGGTACGCCTCGGCATCGGCCTGTTTAACACAACCGACGACATCGATCGCCTGATTGATGTACTCAAACAGTTTTGATATTAATTTGATATTATTGTGATATTGGTGTAGTATCTATAGACGACGATTTTAGACGGGAGAGCTGCGCAAATGAGCGCAATCATCACGGTCGAGGGGTTAGCCAAGCACTACGAGGTGCCGGTACGCGAATCAGGCTTGGGCAACGCCATTAAGAGTATTTTTCAGCGGCAGTATCGGACTATCAAAGCGGTCGACGGCGTCAGCTTTCGGATTGAGCCGGGCGAGGTCGTCGGCTTTTTGGGGCCAAACGGCGCCGGCAAAACCACCACCCTCAAGATGCTCTCTGGCCTACTCCACCCCACCAGTGGGCGCGTCGAGGTGTTGGGCTACACGCCGCACCAGCGCCACTACGACTACCTGCGCCAGATGACACTGGTGATGGGGCAGCGCAACAACTTGGTCTGGGATTTGCCCGGAGCCGATTCATTTGAGTTGGCCAAGACGATTTATGGCGTCGATGAGGCGCAATTTGTCCGGACGCGCGACGCCTTGGTCGAGATTCTGCAACTGCAGGAATTACTCACCAAGCCGGTGCGTAATTTGTCGCTGGGCGAGCGCATGAAGATGGAGTTCGCCCACGCCTTGATGCACCAGCCCAAAGTGCTGTTCCTCGATGAGCCAACCATCGGTCTCGACGTGACCATGCAAAAGCGCATTCGCACCTTTGTGGCCGAGTACAACCAACGCTTCGGCGCCACCGTCATGCTGACTAGCCACTACATGGCCGATGTTGAAGCGTTATGCAAACGCGTGATTGTCATTCATCACGGCACAGTGCTCCACGACGGCGATTTGGCCGAGTTGGTCACACGTTTTGCGCCGACGCGCACCATCACGCTCCAGACCAACGCCGACGTGGCCGCTGTCGCCCATTACGGTGAGGTGGTGGCGCATCACGAGGGGAGTATCACGCTCAACATTCCCAAACACGACGTGCCGCGCGTCACGGCGCAGTTGCTCTCGCACATCGAGGTCAGCGATATTGCCATCAGCGAGCCGCCGATCGAGGACATCATTGAGCAGGTGTATGGGTCGTAGTTGTTACCAAAACGCTTCGCGACCCGTGC
>JBKCLM010000030.1:0-4727 GCA_046300655.1 Chloroflexota bacterium
CACCATGCTTGAAATCTTTGTTGATTTCAAGCATGGTCTCACACATTTCGTTGCCCAAACATTGGCATGTCTTTGTTTGTCTGCATCATCTTCTACGTAAGACCGTTCACAAAAATTCGAATATACCTGTCAAATGTTATATCTAACTCATCACCCTAAAATAACCACAACCCACGCGCCATGGCCGGCGCCACAATCACCACCAACAACAGACCAATCAACTGCAGGCGTAATAGGCGGCGAATGCGCACAAACTCGGCATCAGGCACTACCAGTCCATCATCGGCAATACTCCCCCAGCGAATGTAGCGAATCGTGGGATAAATGGACAAGATGCCAACCACCAGAATCAACGCCATTTTGACCCAAAACAACCCGTTCCCCATGTAATACGTATACGCCTTACCCCCATATACCACCCGCAATATGCCAACGACCAAGAGCACGAGCGACGATATCCCATACCACAAGTCAATCTGCTGCAACCCGCGCGCTTCAGGGGCGCTCAGTCGCTGTCGGAACGTCAGCCATTCGTAGACCAGACACGCCACCAGCGTGAACGCTGCAATATGGTGCAGACTGGCCAGGATCGTCGGGAGATAAAACATAGTTGTTTCCTTTCTTCTTTAATCAACGACCACGCAATGAATCAGTACGCCCAATTATGGTCCACATCCGCGCAACCACATATACACTCACAAAAATGCAAAATGGTACGGCAAACAACGAAATAACGAGCAATGGCGCATTTCCCATCATCACCGGCGCCGGAGTCAATTGAACAAACCCCAAAAACGACACCGTGATAAGGCTCACTGCCCACACAAAATCTGCGATTGCCAACATCGCCCACGCAATGACCAACCGCGGAGCGCGCGTCTCATTACCGCGCAAATACACAGACAACACGATAGCAGTCGTGGCCACCACCAAATCCACCACACCCGTCACCAACCCGACCGCTAGCGGTAATTGACCGCGCGCATACGCCATAATCAAAAAAACTCCGCCGAACCGATAGACTTGCGTCATCACCAATACGGACGTCGGCGTCTGCGCCAAGAGGTGTGTCAAGGATGGCAGACGCCCCGCAGCCACCAGCAACAATCCAGCCGGCGTAAACGTGAGTGCCCCAAAAAGCAGAAAGCCAATCCAGTCTGATGCTTGCCACTCCGACACACCAGCAAAAAACGAGTATTGCCCGATAGCAATGGCCAAAACACCCCACACTACTGTTACGATACTCGCGCTACGCACGGTGTTCCATGTATATGCAGCGATGATCAAAACCGTAATCGCAGCAATGACTGATGGGCCAATGGTGTAGATCATGTCCATGGAGGTATCCCTTTGCTCACAAAACAACTATCCGTGAAACTGCAACACAATCTTGCCCGTGCCCATCTGTTCTTCGTAGGCACGAATTCCCGCTACGGCAGTTTCAAGTGGATAGGTGGCAGTGACTTCGGTGGTCATAGCCGGGTAGAGCGCATTTTGAATATCACGCATAGCACGAATCACCTGCACCATGCCACGCCGATGAATCCACTCGGTCAGCCAAAACCCCTCGACCACTTTGGTGCCAAACAGCAGTGTGCTCACATCTACATCTACCGATGCCGATGAGAGCGCGCCATAGACCAACACGCGTGCCCGTGCCGGCATCGCTTTGAGCATCACCCCTGTTAATTCGCCTGCAACGGCATCAAACCCAATCCCAGCCTGATAATGGGTACAGGCGTGTGCGAGGTGTGAGAAAAAATCCGGATCACTGCTGACAAGCACTTCGGTCGCACCCAGATTGCGTAATTCACGCACATATGCCGCATTGCGCACAATCGCAATACTCGCAAGACCACGCAAAGTGGCAATGCGGATGAGCATGCGCCCAAGTGCACTATTGGCTGCATTCAACACGATGGCGCGCTGACGCATCCGCCGCGCCTCGTCGATGAGTGCCCACGCCGTCAATGGATTCACCATCAACATCGCTCCTTGGGCATCGCTGATATGGTGTTTGAGTGGGAAAACATTGGTGGCACTGGCAATCGTGTACTCTGACCACGTACCACCGTATGCTTGTGTCGCCAGCGCTACCCGACGCCCTAGCCACAATACGCCGAGACCCGACCCAGTAGCGACCACCGTTCCACACCCCTCAAATCCTAGCGTCGTGGGGAGTGTGCGCTGGATACCATATTGATTTCGCATAAACATCAAATCCGATGGATTGACGGCTGCCGTGTGCATTTTGACGAGTACCTGCCCTGCACCTGGTGTCGGTGTTGGCACCTCGCGGATGTGCAACCCATCTGGACCGTCGAACGACTCAAGTTGGAGTGCACGCATGGTAAGAGGAATAGGCATATGGTTGATTACCCTTTCACGTCACGCATATGGCAAAAAATACGTCAATCCTGTGCGTCAATTGAGCGTGTAAGATCAAGCCAGTACATTCGGAGAGCCAGTTATTTCAATAACGTCATAGGTGTTGGAGCCACCCCGCAAACGAGTCATCACATCAACGAAGCGCTTCATCACACCATATTTCTGATTCAACAATCCGTTGATTCGTTCATAGTCACTTGGTGCACAAATACGTGCATCCGCTGAGATTTGTGCGCCAAGTGCGGTGCCTTGATGGGTGCATGGCTCAATGATGACGCGGGGATTGCGACGAATCCGCTTCACTTTACCAGCGTTGTACCCTGTTCTCACATAAATGCGGTGATTGTCATGCACAAACCACACGGTGGTGGCAATTATTTCGCCTGATGACCGAAATGTCATCAGATTGATATACTGATGTCTTGATACTGTAGCAAATGAATCCATGTGTTGCTCCGTCGTGATGCACCGTGCACCACCCACAACCCATCTCCCCAACCTGTCATTCCTACATCACTTGTTACTGATGTGGGCAAAGTGGCGTGCTACCCGTGCATACGCCAACGGCCCACCATGCCCCACATACCAGCGCGTAGGTGCATGCGTGAGCAGGCGTGTAATACTACGCTGCACATCATCCCAATCATCCACAAAGTAGTGATAGTTGGGGTGCTGTGGCCGGAGCACGCCCCCCATCCACCCGCCCATCATCACATCACCAACAATCGCTTCACCGTTGCCGAGCAACAACGATATCGACCCTTTGGTGTGCCCGGGCGTAAAGAGCACCTGACCATCGATGCCGTAGGCGTGGAGCGATATTTCCTCGCTGAGCACGATATCGGGCGTCACGGCATCGAATGGTTTGACCAGCATGGCTGCGACCAATCGTGCCTCCATATTGCGTGGTTTGACGACGCCATTTGAGCCCGTTACGAGGTTGGGAGCATCAGCCTGATGGATGGCCACAGGCATACCGTGGCGGTGCTGCAGTACGCTGGTCGCACCTACATGATCGATATGCCCATGCGTGTGCACGAGCAGGGTGATGTCGCGTGGTGTGAGACCAGCACGGGTGATGGCACGCTCAATGGCATCTGCATCGCCCGGAAATCCGGCATCGACCAACATGGCCTGTTGATCAATAACCAGATAGGCATTGGAATAGCGCAGGGGAATTTGAATGACACGCATCGTCTCGTACTCCGTTCAGCGAACATCACTTTATATGTGCATGCGTCTTGTACCATGCCACCGTTTGTGCAATTGCCTCGGGCATTGGTGTGGCCCGCATGCCAAAAGTGGTTTCGAAGCGCCGTGAATCGACCACAAACGGCTGCTCAAACTCATACATCATCTCAACCATCTCATGGGCAGCCGGAATAAACCATCCCGCAATGCGCATCATGGTACGACCCATGGCCTGGAATCGCGGCTCCACGCCCATCTCACGCGCAATCATCGTCACCATCTCGCGCTGTGTGATATCTGGGCGATCATTCGGTACATGCCATGCGTGGCCATCGGCCTCGTCCGACCCTGCCACAATAACCATTGCCCGGGCAAAATCAGGGATATAGGTTTGGGTGTGTGGGACATCCACATTACCAATTAGATTGGCCGCTTTGCCCTTCAGCATCGGGATAAAGGTGCGCTCGCCCATCATACTCGTCAGCCCCCATGGGCCAAAGTAGTCTGACCCACGCACACTCGTCACCCGCACATGACCCGCATAATGCGCCGCAAAAGCTGCTTGACTAATTTCGCTGCGCACCAGCCCTTTGCGCGTATGTGCCATATGTGGTGTTGCTTCGGTAAGCGGATTTGGCGAGATACCGTACATGTACATATTTTCGACGAGCACTAACTTGGCGTTGCTCCCCGTCATGCCCTCAATAATGGCCCGTTGTAATGGTGGAAAACGCTCGACCCACTGATGATATTCGGGCTGCGCCGTCTGATACACCGCACACGCATCAGCAGTGACAGCCCGCACATTTTTGGCGTCATACAAATCGGCCGCCATGACCTCAACCCCATCCGGCAGTTCGGCCATGTGGCCTGATCGATTGATCATGCGCACCGATTCCCCACGCCCACGCAACTCGTGCATCGTGGCCCGCCCAATCGCACCAGTCCCCAATATGACATGTACACTCATGACATGAATCTCTTTCTATACCACACTACGAATCATTCGCCTTGAGTCGCTCACGTGCCGTATAGCGGCGCCCCACCGCCTCCACATGCTCCATGGCCGCGCCCAATCCGAACCTCGGCATATTGCCATACACGCACTCATACTGATCGGGATTAATCATGTAGGTCTCATGCCAAAT
>JBKCLM010000031.1:0-10579 GCA_046300655.1 Chloroflexota bacterium
GTTTTGATTGATTTAGAACCGGCGTCGTGGACGTGAACGATCGCCGCCGAAGCTCGATGAATCGTCACCGTCGCGGCGTGGCGCCTCGCCATCACGGCGGAAGCCGCCACCTTGCGGACGGTCACCATCACGACGGAAGCCACCACCTTGCGGACGGTCACCATCACGGCGGAAGCCACCACCTTGCGGACGGTCACCATCACGGCGGAAGCCACCACCTTGCGGACGGTCACCATCACGACGGAAGCCGCCACCTTGCGGACGGTCACCATCACGACGGAAGCCGCCACCCTGTGGACGGTCGCCGAAGCTACGAGGTGGGCGGTCACCAACTGACCGCTCGCCACGAGGCGCATCGCCATCACGACGGAAGCCGCCACCTTGCGGGCGGTCGCCGAACCCACCACGAGGACGGTCACTAAACGGACGATCACCTTGTGGGCGGTCGCCACGAGGGGCATCACCATCGCGACGGAAACCACCACCTTGTGGGCGGTCGCCGAACCCACCACGAGGACGGTCACCTTGTGGGCGGTCACCACGAGGAGCATCACCATCGCGACGGAAACCACCACCTTGCGGGCGGTCGCCGAAGCTACGCGGTGGGCGGTCACCAAATGAGCGCTCGCCACGAGGGGCATCGCCATCGCGACGGAAACCACCACCTTGCGGTCGGTCGCCGAATCCGCCACGAGGACGGTCACTAAACGGACGGTCACCTTGTGGGCGGTCGCCACGAGGGGCATCACCATCACGGCGGAAGCCGCCACCTTGTGGGCGGTCACCATCACGACGGAAGCCACCACCTTGCGGTCGGTCGCCGAAGCTACGAGGTGGGCGGTCGCCGAATGAGCGCTCGCCACGAGGCGCATCGCCATCACGGCGGAAGCCGCCACCTTGAGGGCGATCGCCGAATGAGCGCTCGCCGTAACGACCACGTGGACGATCGCCACGAGGTTGTTCGGGCTCATCGAGGCGATTGCCACGTGGGGCCACCTCATCGCTGTCATCAGATGCTGATGCGGCTGGAGCTGCTTGCTTGGCCGCCTTGGCGGCTGCCTTGGCTTGTTGTTGGGCAATCAAGCGTGCCATCGACTCGGCACGATCGGCGTGTTGTTGCAACTTGGTGACCTCTTCATCACTGAGGGCACGCCATGCACCAGCGGGCAAATCGCCGAGCTGGATGGGACCTTCACGCATGCGGATGAGGCGAAGCACGTTGTATCCAAGTGCCTGGGCAACACGACGAATTTGGCGCTTGCGCCCTTCGTGGAGAACAACTTTGACCCACGTGCCAGCATCGGTTTGTTCGAGAATCTCGACCCATGCAGGTGCGGTGGTGATGGTTGGTTCATCGATGGCTGCAGCCTCGTCGATATCGTAGTTATCGTTATCACCGGCCTCGTCGTCGACTGCCGCCAACTGCACACCATTGCGCCACTCGCGCAGGTCGTCGGCATTGGGGGTGGCATCGAGCAAGACACGGTATTCTTTTTCGACTTGGTTGCTGGGGTGGGTCAACGACTGGGTAATGTTGCCGTCATCGGTCAACAAAATCAACCCTTCGCTGGCGAAGTCGAGCCGACCGACCAAATGCAGGCGTTGTGGCACCTCAACCATCTCAATAACGGTTGGGCGACCCTGCGGGTCCTCGGTGGTTGACACCACGCCCACGGGTTTGTGGAACATGATGTAGGTGCGTGGTTGACGGGCGCCGAGCGGCTTGCCGTCCACCATGATTTCGTCGACATCGGGGTCGACACGCGTGCCGGCAATCTGGACAACTTCGCCGTTTACTACGACGCGTCCCTCGGCAATTAACACTTCACAGTCACGGCGCGAGGCAATACCTGCGCTTGCCAACACTTTTTGTAGGCGTTCTGGGGCCACGGAATCACTCCTTAAATGAAAATACTTGATGCGCGCCTCACGGCGGGCTACCAAAGCATCTGCGCGCCTCACGGCGGGCAAAAAATAAACCTTGCGTTCGTGTGACATGTTGAACACAAGCACTGTATTATAGCATAGTGTGGCGGAATTCCTGTTGATAAAGTTTGTACATCAGCTACACATCACATAAAGGTAGATCAATGGCGCAAGAACGCATGAAACTTTTGCCCCTAGCTGAGATGCTCCCTGGCCAAATGAAATGTGTGGTGGTTGATGGGTTGCCGATTGGTGTGGCAAATGTTGCTGGGCAAATATATGCGTTTGATGACGCATGTCGGCACGAGGGTGGACCATTATCGTCAGGGGCACTTATCAACGACACCGTCACCTGTCCATGGCATGGATGGACCTATCAGCTCCGTTCGGGCAAAGCGATCGTCCCACCTGTGGGGATTCGTATCCGAGTGTACCCGGTGATTATTATCGATGGAGTGATTTGGGCTGATGTTGATTGGGGTGAGCAATCTTAGATACATCCTCTTGACGAAATGATGTCTGTCGGGCACAATGACAAGGTAATCCCTGGTTTTTTGTTTGACAAGGAGGTCTTCTATGACTCAGGATTCAGGTGTGTTATTACGTGGTGCCGAGCGCTTGCCAGTGCCAGGTCCACTCAGCACTGAGCTGTACAATCGCGATGCTGCGGTTCTTTCAGGGAGCATGGGCCGTGTGTATCCGTTCGTAATGGAGCGTGGCGTTGGGTGTGAGGTCTGGGATGTCGATGGCCAGCGCTATTTAGACATGGCCGCCGGTATTGCCGTGGTCTCAACTGGTCACTCGCACCCACAAGTGCTTCAGGCCATGCACAATCAGCTCAACAAGTTTGTCCACATGGCGGGCACTGACTTTGTGAATGAGCAGATGGTCACTGTCGCTGAGAAGTTGGCACGTTCGATGCCTGGCACTGATCAGTGGCAAGTGTTTTTGACGAATTCCGGTACTGAGGGTATTGAAGCAGCCATCAAGCTGGCGCGTCATGCCACGGGCCGACAGGGTATTATTTCTTTTCTTGGATCGTTCCATGGCCGATCATATGGCTCAATGTCATTGACTGCCTCCAAGTCAACCCAGCGCAAGGGCCATTTCCCACTCGTGCCCGGCGTGTTCCATGCGTTTTATGCGAATCCATATCGTACTCCGTTTGGGATTGCGCCGGATCAGGTGACGCAGGCAACGCTTGACTACATCGAAAAGACGATGTTCGGTACGATTGCCCCACCGAGCGATATTGCCGCCATCATCCTTGAGCCTATCCAAGGCGAGGGTGGTTACATCGTGCCGTCTCAAGGATTCTTGTGTGGCTTGCGCCAGATTTGTGACCGCCACGGCATCTTGTTGATCTACGACGAGGTCCAGAGCGGTGTCGGCCGTACTGGCAAGATGTGGGGATTTGAGCATGATGTCGAGCAGAACTGTGCAGGATGTAGCCACTGTAAGAGCCTGAATCGCAGTGGATGTACCCCTGACATCTTGGTCACGGCCAAGGGGTTGGGTGCTGGTATGCCAATCGGCGGTATTGTGGCGCGCAAGTCGATTATGGAGCGCTGGGCTGAGGGCTCACATGGGAGCACCTACGCCGGTAATGCACTTGCCTGTGCAGCGGCCAACACCGTGATTGACCTGGTGCAAGGTGGTTTGATGAACAATGCCACGCACGTCGGTGCTCACTTGATGCACGGCCTACGTGACCTGCAATCACGCTACGAGTGCATCGGCGATGTGCGTGGCCGTGGGTTGATGATTGGCGTTGATTTTGTGCTTGATCGCAACACGCGCGAGCCAGCCCGTGCCCAAGCCAATGCCATGATGGAAGAGGCGTTCAAGCGCGGCATGCTAATCCTCACCTGTGGCTACTCGACGATCCGCTTCTGCCCACCGCTGGTACTCACCACTGCCGAGGCCGATGAGGCACTTGAGCGCTTCGAGGCGACCATCAAGGCCGTGTGGAAGTAACGCATCACCGTCATTGATAGTGATTCCGCAGGCGACAATCTGTCGCCTGCGGTTTTGTTTTGTATAATGCAACTCATATCTACGTGTTTGAGATAGAAAGAGCTGTATGCAGGATCGCGGCATACTTCAGGCATATATTCCCATCATGCGCCGGTTTTGGCCGATAACCATTGCCGTTATCTTGATGTGGTCACTCCTTGGTGTATACGGCATGCCGTCAGGCTGGACACTCGATGTATCGGACCCCAATGCCGGTATCTACATGCGTGATATTCGCCAAGCTGAGACAGTCGTGATTGACGGCCAGTCTGAGATAATCCGCTGGAGCTGGACCAGTAGCTCGTATGTCTTTTTGCCCAATCCTACGCAATACCACCTCGGCCAATTCGTGTTGCCGTGGCACTGGCCCGATAGTGTGTTGTCGCTCCGGACCATGGCGCGCATCGAGGAACCACCGAGCCGTATTCAACTGACCGTCGGCGATGCGTTTGATGTTGATTTACCCAACGTGGCCGGTGTACGTGTGCATCATCTGCTTGTGCCAGCCGTTGATGCCTTGCGCTTTGACTGCGATAATTCGGCCACTGTGAATCCTGATCTGGCATCGATTTGTATCGCCATCATGCGCGTTGATGCCCATCAACTCCTGCAGCCGGTGAATCTTCCTGTACTGTTGTGGAACGCAACATTTATCGTCGTTTGTTTGATAATAACACGCTACATCTTTGGTGGTTTGTCAGGAATATTGCCGATATTTGGATTTGTCACACTGACTAGCATTAGTATGATGTGGCCCGTGCAAACAAGTACCTATGCGTGGGAGCTGCTCATCGGTGGTGGTGTGGCGATAATTGGATTTATGGTGTTCAGGCGTCTGGCATTGCCCGTATGGTTGCGCTATGCGCTTATCGGCATGCTGGCGAACATTATTCTCAAAGAGATGGGCGTATTAGCACCTGGCATTTATGCAATTGATATTAAGTTCCATGCGAATCGCTTTAATGAGGCGCTGTGGTACTCAATCTATCAATATGCTGAGGGACGAGGCACCAATTATCCATACCCACCGATTATTTATTTGTTGATGGCACCGGTAGTGTTGCCGGCTGAGCAATTGTTTGGTATTCACGACGTAATTCACTCGGTATCGGTGGTGGTTGAGAGTAGCACGATTGTGGTGTTAGCGTGGCTGATGCATCGACTACGCTGGTCTACGCACCAGATTGCCTTGATGAGTGCGTTGTATGTGGTGTTGCCGGCTGGATTTCAATTACAGTGGTATGCAACGATTGCGCAGAGCATTGGGCAGTGGTTGGGTGTACTCGCCATGGCCTTGAGTGTAATCGGGATTAATCGGTGGAGTGTGTTGGCCATGTTCGGGGCGACGCTTGGGCACTTTGGTGCGTTTTTGACGGTCCACTTAAGTATGACGTTGGCGCTCCTGAGTCAACAACTCCGGCGTATCTCGTTGTGGTGGTGGGGTGTTGTGGCGGTGGTTGGTGTTGTCTACTACAGCCAATTTATGACGCTGATTGTGGCACAACTTGGGCGCCTCAAGAATACGCTCGAGCCGACGACCTTTGAGCAACGGCTCTACGACTATATTTTGGGGTATGGGTTTGTTGGCCACTACAATGGCATTTTTGTGGCGTTGATGGTGCTTGGTTTGGTGATGGGGCGTCGGTCGTTGTGGTGGCAGATGGCGCTGTCGATGGTGGTTGCAGCCAGTATTTTGTTGTGTGCGCAGCTCTTTTTTGATGTGGTGCCGACGCGCTATATCATTTATCTGTTCCCGGTCGTTGCGACCTATGCTGTCTTGCCACTCAGTCAGATGTGGCGCTCATGGGCAGGGCGTATCAGCGTGGTCTCGTTGCTCAGTTGGGTCTTGTGGCAGAGTGTGTATATCTGGATGGACGGCGTGACCCACGGGACGTTGATTGGCGTATTGTACTAGCCTGCTACATGCAACCGCACCCCACGAATCATCGTGGGGTGCGTTTTTGTGTGTGCCGAACGGGGTTATTTTGTCAGGACAGTGTTATATGCTTCAATCAGTTGATCATCGCTACTATCGAGCAACGCGGTTTCATCTAGCTCGGCTGATACGGTAGGCATGATCATATCTGAGAGGTTTGAGAGGGCGACCAGTGTGTCTGGGTTAATCCCTTTGCCACGCACCACCTCGCCGGCCGGGGTCAGCCACTGGCTGGTGCCGAGGCGAATTTGGGCTCCTTCATCGAGATCAAACGGACGCAACACGGTAGCCGTGCCAAAGGTAGGCTCGCCGATAATCGTGGCGCGCTTGGCGGCTTGGAGTGACCCAGCCAGGATCTCGGCCGCGCTGGCACTATTACCGTTGATCAGCACGACCAAGGGGGTTGTGTTGGCCAGACCGGTTGAGTCGGTGGTGTATGGTGTGCGGGTACCGTCACGGTCCTCCTCAATCAGTACCGTGCTCCCTTTGGGCAAAAACTGCGATGCGACGCGCATGAGTTGATCGACATAGCCACCCGGGTTATTGCGCAAATCGAGAATGATGTGTGTGGCGCCGGCTTGATTGGCTGCCACCAAGGCCTCTTTGATGTCTTCTTCAGCCTGCGCTGAAAACTGGTTCAGGTGGATATGTGCCACGTTATTGGGCAACATGCCCCAGGTGACACTGGGAATATCGATGTTGGCGCGAGTGATTGACATTTGCTCAATGCTGCCATCATCGTGCAGAATCTCGAGTTGGACGGTGCTGCCACTCGGCCCGCGCACTTTGCTTTGTAACTCGGTGACTGAGTCGCTCCGCACGTCGACACCGTCGACCTTGAGGATGCGGTCACCAGGACGCACGCCGGCGCGCTCGGCTGGTGTACCGGGGATGGGGGCTGCGATAATTACAAACCCGTCGCGCTCGCTCAAATACGCACCAATCCCCTCGAACGTACCATTGAGCGCCTCGCGCTCCGTTGCAGCGACTTCGGGTGACAAGTAGCGACTATGACCGCGATCACCAAGGCTATCGACGAGCCCGGTAATTGCTCCGTTTACCAAGGCATCGGTTGAGGCTGCTTCAGGGTCGACATAGTTTTCGCTAACAATTTGCCAGGCATCGTAGAATCGTGAAAGCTTTTGGCACTCAGTCGCACTCAATGTACACGGCGTGTTGATTTGGGTGGCGGCAATGTAGCCAATCAGCGTCATACTAACGGCGACGACACCCACAAGCGGAATCACAAACCAGAGTGGTAATCGAAAAGATAGCAGTGCGCGCATAGACGTGTTTTACCCCTTAGTACAACATCATCAATATCTTGCTTTTTGGTGCATGAAAGATACAAATCACCAAATACTCATTACATCCTAGCAAGCGCGTATGAGAATACAGTAAGTGCTGAGGTAAAGCGCAAGAAATGATGATGATGCAGGGCACAAAGCTTGGTATGCTAGGCACATCACACCAGAATGCCGAAGAGGATGACGATGGTTGAATTAGCCTATATGCGTATGGATTCGCCAGTTGGAGAGCTGTTAATTGCCTGTAGTGATACGGCATTACAGGTGCTGGACTACATCGATTATGCGGATCGCATGCACCACCTACTCCAACGCCGTTACGGTACGACGTATCGACTTACCGAGGCGCATAACCCACTCGATATGCGTACACGCATGCAGGCCTACTTTGCTGGTGATTTGACCGCGATTAATGATATTCCGGTTGAGACGGGTGGTACGCCGTTCCAACAACGCGTTTGGTCTGCACTCCGCACCATTCCGGCCGGGCAGGTCGCCACCTATAGCATTCAAGCGACGCGTATCGGCCAACCCACTGCTCGTCGCGCGGTAGGGCGCACCAATGGGCTGAATCCCGTGGCAATCGTGTTGCCGTGTCATCGGGTGATTGGCAGTAATGCCAAATTGACCGGATATGCGGGTGGCCTGTGGCGCAAGGAGTGGCTGTTGCGTCACGAGGGTTGGGCTGGCGCTATAGGGCAATCAACGTTGTCGCTATGAGGGTGGCAACCAGTCCAATCCGCTGTATGAGCGAAATTGGCTCGTGGCTGATGAAGCGTGCCAAGAGGACTGTTACGGCCGGGTACAACGACGCCAGGACACTCGCCAAATCGAGACGCCCGGTTTGGGTGGCGAGTACATACAAACTTGTGGCTGCTACGTCAAACACTCCAGCGATGATGGCCAAACCAAATCCGACACGATTCGGGCGCCCCCCCGGACGAATCAGCAGCCAGGGCACGGTAACGATGAGCGCCGCAGTGCGGACAAATGCCAGTGGTGCGAAGGTTTCGTCAACCGTGCCGACATATTTGAGCAAAATAAAATACGTGCCGAAGGCAACGCCGGCAACCAACCCTTGCCACAATCCTTGATAGCCGTTGGCGCGCCCGGCCAGCGAGTTCAGTATGATTGCGATGACGCCAATCGCCATGCCGATTACTGCGAGTGTCGACGGTAATCCATCGCGCTGGAGCCCGTACAAAATCGGTAACACGGCCGCCAATACTGCGGAGACCGGTGCGGTAATTGCCGTATATCCCTGTGCCAGCCCGTGGTACAACGCAGCCACGCCAATGGCACCGACCATGCCGGCACCGATGGCAATCATCATGACCGATCCGAGTTGGAGCGGCTCGCCGTACCAACCAGCAAGACTCCACAAGAGCACTGCCCCAAAAATCTCGCCGATGACGAGCACTTGTACAATCGAGAGGCGTGCACTCGCCCGCCCCCCAATGAAATCGCTGATGCCATAACTCAGCGATGCGCCTAGACCGGCCAATAAAAAGATCAGTGACATATGAACTCTTTCTGGATGCGTTCCCTATAGCGCAATCAAGGCCGTAGCTACAATGGTAGCCACCAAACCGATACGCTGGAGCGTGCTAATTTTTTCGCCATTGATAAAAAACGCCAACAAGACGGTAACTGCCGGATAGAGCGATGCGAGGACGCTGGCGATATCAAGTCTCCCCATCTGGGTTGACATCATGTAGGCGGTATTCGCTGACAAATCGAGCACCCCTGCCACAGCTGCCAGCCCGATACCGACGCCATTCGGGCGCCCACCAGGGCGAATCAACAGCCACGGAATCGTAATCAGCAACGCACCACTCCGGGCCATGGCCAGTGGCGTAAAGACGCCGGCACTGCCGATGTACTTGAGCAAAATTAAAAAAATACCGAAGGCAATGCCGGCGATTACACCTTGCCACAATCCTTGATAGCCGTTGGCACGCCCTGCCAGCGAGTTGAGCACAATTGCGACGACGCCAACTCCCATCCCCGCGAGTGCAAGCGATGAGGGGAGCCCCTGCGTTTGAATGCCGTACAACACGGGGATGATGGCTGCTAACACCGCAGATACTGGTGCCGTGACGGCAGTGTAACCCTTGGCAATACCGTGGTACAACCCGGCGAGGCCGAGGGCACCGGTAACGCCTGCAAGTAATGCCAGTCCCACCAATTCACTTGGCATTGGTGCTTCATTGTTGTACCGTGCCAATGTCCAGTACATCACGACGCCGACGAGCTGACCGACGACTAGCACTTGTACGACTGGCATCTTGGAACTTGCGCGGCCCCCAATAAAATCACCGATACCAAACAACAACGATGCACTCAGGGCAGTCAAGATGAATAACGACATCGACGCAGACACTTTCTATGGTGGATCGGAGAGGTTGGGTAGTATTTTAGCATGTAAATGGTAAGATAAGGCATTACGACGCATAGCAGAAAGCAGTCACACGTGACCGATCAACGGGTTTTATCAAATGCAGGTATGGTTTGGGGACTCATCGGAGTCATGATTTTTAGTGTGTCATTGCCGGTGACACGAGTGGCAGTGGCTGCCATGGATCCACTCTTTGTGGGAGCAGGGCGTGGACTGCTCGCGGCGTGCTTGTCCGCTATTACCTTGATTGTGACACGTAGCCCACTCCCGACGCGCAATCAATTGTGGCGTTTGGCGATTACATCGGTCGGCGTAACCATCGGCTTCCCGCTTTTTTCGTCGGTTGCCATGCAGTATGTACCAGCCGGGCATGGCGCGATTGTCAACGGACTCTTACCGCTTGCCACCGTGGCACTCGGCTCATGGCTTATCGGCTATCGCCTGCGCAGTCTCTTTTGGGTGGCTGCTGTTATCGGCAGTGCGACAGCGGTCGGTGTGGTGCTTTGGCAGAGTGGTAGCGAGGTTAATAGTGGCGATACTGCAATGCTTGTGGCCGTTTTGATTGCTGCAGTCGGCTATGTGTATGGTGGCAAGTTGTCAGCCGAAATCGGCGGCTGGCGTACCATTTGTTGGGCAAATGTGATGGGGGCGCCGATCCTGATATGGCCGACCTTGTGGTATATGCCGACCTCCAGTGTGCCTGAATCAGCCTGGTTGGCAGTCGCCTATTTGGGCGTCTTTAGCATGTTCTTGGGATTTTTTGCGTGGTATCACGGCTTGGCACTCGGCGGTATTCCACGCGTCAGTCAAGTCCAATTGCTTCAGCCATTTTTGACGATGCTCTGGGCCTGGCCGATTGATGGCGAGGTACCGTCACTCTGGTTGTTGGGGGCTGCTGGGGTGGTGGTGGGTTGTATTTGGGTGGCACGGCGGTTTGCCAATTAAATACGGTGCCCCCGGTAGAGACGCAGCATGCTGCGTCTCTACCGGGGGCGG
>JBKCLM010000032.1:0-9490 GCA_046300655.1 Chloroflexota bacterium
GGTCAAGGCAAATACGGTAGCACGCAAGACGGTAACCATTACATTGATGGATGAATCTGGTGCACCGGCGATGGTCTGGACGCTCAGCAATGCATGGCCTGTCAAGGTCTCTAGCACTAATCTCATATCCGACGGCGATGCGGTGGCCATCGAGAGCATCGATGTTGCTCACGAGGGTATCACAACCACCAACGGATAATTATCCAAAACCATACGCGATTGGGAGAGACGCAAAGGCCTTGCGTCTCTCCCAATCGCTGTATCGTCGTTCGCAATTACCGCATATTCATCACAAAAACGGCCGTAACTCGACCTTACGATTGCAGGCATTCGACCCGGCGAGTGCCAACTGAAACGCCACCTCGGCCGAGGGCACATTGACAATCCAAAAGCCACTGTAATGCTCGGGAGTCGTAAACAACGATGTGGAGATGACACTACCTTTGTTGCGCCGATTATCAACCAGCGTGGCACTCGCCGGACGGCCAATCCCAGCTGCCATCACCCAGTAGCCGTCGGCTCGCAGTTGGTCGTTGAATGCATCGATGGCGGCCATCTCGTTGCCGCTCGCCGAGGCCGATTGATCGTCAATCACAAACATGATGTAGTGCATGTGGGGTTGATCCTTTTGATACCTATGTGTTGCAGATGCATGACCATGCATCTTTACTAATCCTAGCCGTCGCATGCTGCGGCTCTACCGAGGATTACGACGGATTGGTTTGGGCAGCACCTTCCATCCCCGAGTTGGGTAATGGTGGGTACAAGGGACCTGTTGGCGTATAATCGTTCACGTCATTGGCCTGCGCCCCATCTGGCAACGGCACTGCACCAGCCAGCAGTGGATCGTTGGTGCGGGTCATCCACGCATGCAAGCGCCCACGCATATCAGCCAGCACATCGGCGTAACGCGGATTATTCACCAAATTATTGGCCTCGTTCGGATCGAATATCAGGTCGTAGAGCATTTCCCCGTCAATGGGGCGCTCACCCCAGCCATGATCGTGCCACACAGTCTTGCTAGGGCTATCATCAACATTCGGCCGCACCGGCGTCGTCATGTCATCAAAGCGCTTGATGTACTTGTAGCGTGGCGTATGCACCGCCCGCATCGGCTCATAGGCGGCGTGATAGGTCACCTCAGCAAAGAGCTGCTCATGCAGCGCATCAACATCGCCACGCACCAACGGCACCAGTGATTTGCCCTGCAACCA
This sequence comes from Chloroflexota bacterium, assembly GCA_046300655.1. Classification (GTDB taxonomy): domain Bacteria; phylum Chloroflexota; class Chloroflexia; order Chloroflexales; family Roseiflexaceae; genus UBA965. The sequence goes on from JBKCLM010000032.1 coordinate 1,215, forward strand.
GTCCGGTGCCGGGATGCCAGCCAAATCACACACTGTAGGGAACACATCCATGTGCGTCACCGGCGCCTCGATCATCTTGGGGCCAGCAAAGCCACCTGGCCCACGTACAATCAACGGCACGCCAATACCGTGATTCGTCAGCGTCGTTTTCATGCCGGGGAAGGCCGGGCCGTGGTCGGTCGTATAAAAGATCAGCGTGTTCTCCACCAATCCGGCCTCAACCAAGGCCTGCATCACTACGCCCACCGCATCGTCAAGAATCTTGGCTGACTCGATGAATGCCGCCATATCGCGCCGAATCTCGGGCGTGTCGGGCAACGGCGCTGGCGGCCGACAATAGGTCACATCCTCATCATGATGATCAGGGAACTCGCGGTGCGTCTCGAAAAAGCCAATCTCCATGTAAAACGGCTGCGGTACCGCTTGCAAAAACGCCCGTGCTACCCGCACCACATTCGCCGCTCGCCCGCTCTCGACCCACACATGATCATAGCCAATCTGCTGCGGCTGTTTAACTACATGTTGTACCCCGAATAGACTGCTGTGGTAGCCGTGTGGCCGTAATGTGTGCAATATGTGGTGCGTTATGTCGATGAGCGAAAATCCCCGATGCGCCAGGCCATTCATGCCGTTACAGTGCGGCGCATGCCCAGTCACCAAGGCCGAACGACTCGGCGAGCAGTTGGGCGCCACACTAAACGCATTGCGGAATACCACTCCCTGCTCCGCAAAACGCTGCAAATTAGGCGTCGGCACTGCATGCCCGTACGGCTGAATATAGCGCCCCGTATCGTGTGAGTGCAGATAAATGACATTTGGTTTCATCAGCATTCTCCTTTATTGCCAAAAGCCAAAGGGCGCGTGCCCGTCACGGCTGTATTGTCACACGCTCACAAGCAAAGCGCCCCTCGGTACATACCAATCCCACACCGCCGTGCCGCCATGTTGTGTCAAACGCATGCAACACCTGCCCTCCAACCTGTGCCGTGATTTGGCCATGCACAATCGCCACTTTCAGCTCATACGTCGTCGCCTGTTGCCACTCAAACGGGATTTGTGCCAGCACGGTCGTCTCATCATCGTGCTGTTTGATAAGCTGCACATACCCACCAGCCACAAACTGCAGCGCATAATAACGCCGCAGGCCCTGTACATGCACTGCGAGTCCACCCGATACAAACATATGGGGGATTATCGTCGCCGTCGCCGTGTAATCACACCAATCAGCGGTACCCAGCGAGATCATGCCGGTGCCCCGATTATGCGCCAAGCGGAACATCTCGGGCCACTGTGGATCAAGAATATCCACCGCATCCACCCAGGCGCGTCGCCACAAACGCCCAGCATGTGTTGGGCGTACCAAATCAAGTGTAGGAGTGCCCGACCAGTGCAATCGGTCAAGATAGACGGTCCCATCGGCACGCACGGCGCTATCAATGCGCACGCCAATCGCCATAATCGGCGCCCCATGCGTATCAGGCACACGCCATGTAAGTTGATGTACGGCGCCGGCAGGGAGTGATACGGTCGGCGCTTCGATGCTTTCGATGGCGTCATCAGCACCATAGACCCGCACAAACAGCGTCACATCAACCGCCTGTTGATTGGTCTGATCGGCCACCAGGGTAGCGGTTACCGTTTGGCCGCTGTACAGCGTCGGCGAGGCCAGAATCTGATACGAACTCTTGGTCTCGATGCCATCAGGAGGGATGAACGTCATCGTGGTCGCAACCGCACTCCGCCCTAATGCTAAGCGCTGATAGGTGACCGCCAAGGCTGGACTCGCGCCACCGTTGTAGCCGGCAACCTGCGTCAGATTGGCCACGCCACGGCTTTGTGGCGTATCATCACAGACAAAGCCCTGTACCGCACCCGGCAAACTAAAGTGATAGCGTGCGCCGTCTTTGGGAGCGACGGCGGGCACATTATGCAGAGCTCGAGCTATGTTGACCACATGATACGTCTCAGTCACGGCATCGGTGATGGTGCGCCCGCCGTCGGCCGTCGGCAAATAGAGGCGATCCGCCACGGGGCCGCGCAAATCGGGGCCAGCATCAAACGTGGCGAGGCCGTTTTTGATGCCCAACAAACACCCCACATTGGCTGCATTACAATCGGTATCCCAGCCGGCCGTGTTGGTAATCATCATCGCTTTCTGGAAGTCATCACCGCCGTAGAGCAACCCCATGTGAATCAACGCATGATTGGGCACCATGTGACAGTTACCGCCGTAGCGGTCGTAGCCGTACAAGCGCACAATCTCGTTGCGCGTCTCATGCCAATCGGGGTAGCGGGCGTGCCAGTTGCGTACATCGTGAATCAGGCGAGCAATCGTGCTATCCGCCGGAATGAAGCGCAATGCCGTATCAATAAGCGTGTTGAGGTCGCGCTCGACAAACGCTTGCGCCTCCATCGCAGCCATCACCTGGGCACCATAAATCGCCTCACCGTCGTGACTGACACTCGCCGCACGGCGCGCCAAATCCACAGCGAGCTCGGGATCACCCGGCGCCACCATGGCCCAGCCATCAATGAAGATTTGCGAACCAATTTGTTCGGCGACAACTTTGGTGTTACGCGCCATCGAGCCACTTTCGGGCGCTTTGATGCCGTTTTTGAGATGCAAGTAGGCCGTGTGTTCGGTCGAGTTGCCGATGCCGCCCCACCACAAAATCGCTCGCTCCTCGACGATGTAGTTGAGCCAGTTATCACCGATCTGGGCAGGAGTTAATGCGCGTGAATTACCGTTATCGGGGAGTGCCCGCAAAAAAGTAAATGTGCCGGTGATATCGTCGTCAGCCACAATGAGTGGCATACCGCGTTGTTCGTGGACGTAGTAGTTGATCTCACCGAGCTCGGCCATGATGCGCTCGTAGGTCCAGCTTTCAAAGGGACGACCAAGATAGACACCGATGATTTTGCCGAGCACTCCAGCATAGACACGTTCGATGTAGTCGTGAGGGAGCATCGTTGCACCTTTCATTTGATTACAGGCGACATACCACGAGATTACCATACTTTAGGAATGTGGCATATCATTCATGCAGCCATGCAAGCTGATGATTTCTTTCAATTTTGTTCACATCAGCGAACTTCGTACACATTGTTGATTAAAACGGCCTTTTTTTGCAAATGACGTATCAATAGCATGCTATAATCGGCGTATTCAATGCACACGGGTTGCCCCCGATTCAATGAACAATCGCATTGTTGCGCCGATGGGTATTTGGTATGGAGGAAGTTCGATGAAGAGCGAAGTATCAGGTGCGCAGATGGAGGCGCTGGTATGGGTGGGACCAAGTCAAATGGAGCTTCGTCACGAACCGATTCCTACCCTAGGCGATAACGAGGTGCTGATTCATGTCGGTGCTGTTGGCATCTGTGGCTCAGAGCTGAGTGGCTATTTGGGGCATAACAGCCTGCGATTTCCACCACTTATCATGGGACACGAAGCCGCCGGCACGATTGTCGCAGGCTCAGGGCAGCTCGCCGACGGCAGCGATGTGCACGTCGGTCAACGCGTCACGTTCAACCCACTGATTACCTGTGGTACATGCGATCGTTGTCAAGCCGGTCGCATCAATCTTTGTCGCAATCGCAAACTGTTGAGCGCGCACCGAGCCGGTGCATTTGCGCAGTACGTCAGCGTACCAGCGGATTTGTGCTGGCATTTGCCGGCTGATATTTCGTTTGTGGCCGGTTCACTCAGTGAGCCGCTGGCCTGTGCAGTACACGCCGTAGGACTCACCGATGTGGACACCAATAGCTCTGTCTTGATTTTGGGCGCCGGACCAATCGGGTTGTGTTGTATTGCAGCTGCGAAGGCTCGCGGTGTTAAGACAATTGTGATTAGCGATATTTCGGACCAACGTCTCGAGATTGCCCGTGAATGGGGAGCCACTCACACGATTAATGCAAAACATGAGGATACAGTTATAGCCACGATGGCCGCTGTCCCAACTGGTGTCAGCGTTGTCATAGATGCGGTCGGCACGAGTCATGTGCGTAATCAGGCCATCAAAACGGTCGTACCAGGTGGCACAGTGGTGCTGATGGGCCTCCACGAAGACGAGACGTCGATTCCCACCAACTACATCATCCGTCAAGAGATTACGCTGGTTGGAAGCTTCTGCTATAGCCGTGAGGACTTCACCACGGCCGTCGACATGATTAGCCGTAAACTAGTTACACCTGGCCACGATTGGCTGGTTGAACGACCGTTGGCGCAGGGACAGGCATCATTTGAGGAGTTGATTGCAGGCAAAGCCGAATACACCAAAATCGTGCTGATTCCATAACAAATTTATCTGTTGTGCGCCGTAGCCATCACGCGCTACGGCGTTTTTGTGTGCCCACGACGGTACCACGGATTATGTATCATCCTGATTCAAGATATCTGCGTACTTGGTCAGCAAATATGCGTGTTCGGCTGCCTGCTCGACATGGTATTCACACCAGCCTTCGCCTGTGTGCCAGCGTTCTGAATCATGGAAGCAGACCGGCAATCCGGCAAATTGATTATCATCAGTGTCAGCAGCCTCATCTGCACGATCGATTGTATTGGCGCAGATCGGTTGTAGTGCTCGTTATTCTTGGGCATATGCCGTCCAGTCCAGTTCTATTTGGTACGGCTCGAGGCGATAATACTCGGTGGGAAGACCTTCAAGATTCACTGCATCTTCACTATTCAGCGATTGTGTGTTCATCGAGCGTACCCTCTCGCTGTTGTTATCATCTTATTGTGACACCGGATAACGAAACTCTCATTTGCACTTATCTCTGAGTACCCGTACAATGTCATTGTTGCGTAATTAAAGTATCAACTCAAAAGAGGAGCCTCATGCGACGAATTATTCTCACAACGGCACTATTCATTGCCTCAATAATTGGCACTCTAGTGGCAAATACCGTACCTGCCCATGCAGCCGAACAATGCTTTGTCGAGACGGGCTATTGTATTGACGGGCGCATTGCAGAGTTTTGGAACAAGCAAGGTGGACTGTCCGTCTTCGGGTTTCCGATTGGGCCAGCCGAGACGATTACCGTTGACGGCAAACAAATTACCCAGCAGAACTTCGAGCGACAACGCATTGAATATCACCCAAGCAACGCAAAGCCGTATGATATTTTGCTCGGCCGCCTCGGTGCCGATGTTCTTGCCGGTCAGGGACGCGATTGGTTTGCCTTTGGTAAAAGCGGTAACCAGCCCGGATGTATGTACTTTGCCCAGACTGATCAGAGTGTGTGTGGGTTAATTCTCGAGCGCTGGAAAGCCACTGGCGTCGATCTCGATGGTCGCCGTGGATTGACCGATGCCGAGCGCTTGGCATTACACGGTCTGCCGTTATCGGGACTTGTCACCGAGACGCTCAGCGATGGACGCCAATACCAAGTACAGTGGTTCGAGCGCACGCGCATCGAGTTACACCCCCAAAATCAACCACCATATAACGTGCAACAAGGGTTACTCGGGCGCGAACTGAGTGTACCTGCACCAGTTGCTGCGCCTGCGCCACAATCCCAGCCAGCTGCGCAAGCACCAGCTCCCAGTACATCGGCTGCCAATATTCCTGCAGGGAGTGCAAAGGCCACGGTGACACGGGTTGTCGATGGCGACACCATTCGTGTCAATCTCGACGGCAAAGAGGTGACAATTCGCATGATTGGCTTGGATACACCTGAGACCAAAGATCCACGCAAGCCAGTACAATGCTATGGGCAAGAAGCCTCAAACAAGGCTACTCAGCTTCTCGATGGGCAAATCGTCTATCTCGAGGTTGACCCGACACAGGGCACCTACGACGCCTACCAACGTCTCCTCAGTTATGTCTGGTTAAGCGATGGCCGATTGTTCAACCAGTTGATGATCGACGAGGGCTATGCCTTTGAATATACCTATAACAAGCCGTACAAATACCAGGCCGCATTCAAAAATGCGCAACGCACTGCGCGCGAGCAACAACGCGGCTTGTGGTCACCGGCAACATGTAATGGTGTCGCAAGCCCGGTTGCATCAGGGCAAACAGGCAGTGGTGATACAGCCGCCACCACCGATACCAGTGGCGCCAACACCAGTGGTGGGTCGGCTACATCGGCAGAATCATACCCGTGTGCCGTCAATCAAATCAAGGGTAATGTCAATTCGGGCATCTATCATGTGCCTGGTGGCGCTTCATATGCCAAGACAACAGCAAACGTACAATGTTTTAATACCGAGGCTGAAGCCGTGACAGCTGGTTTTAAACGCGCTAAGCGCTAGGTAATCGCAACGATCCCCCGTTGTCGTCATGACCGCGGGGGATATCATTTTGCACGAAACATAGTGTGAGGCCGGCCTGCACTATACGCTGTTGATTGTTAGAACCGCGCGCACGGGATTTTTGCACATAACACAACCACTAACGAGTGCGGCATATCGGCGTGCGCTACTGCGGTAATGCGCGGAACCCCTTACCGAAGACCTCAGCGGCCTCACCGACTACCACAAAAGCCTGTGGATCGGTATGCGAGACCAGGTGCGTTAGAGTAGGCACCTCGCTTTTAGTCATCACACACATCAGCATGGCGCGATCAGCGCCGGTGTAGGCACCCTTAGCAGAGACCACGGTCACACCACGATTCAGATCTTTAAGTATCGCGGCACTCACCTCATTTGGCAGGGATGTTACAACGAACACCTGATTCATGCCGCCACCAAACGACAACACAACATCGAGCGCTCGACTTGCCACAAAACTCACCAAGATTGCATACATGATTTTTTCGGGACCATAAATCACCATGGCTGCCGCAAACACGACACCATTCAGAATCAAAGAACTCCTACCCGGTGCATAGCCAAAGCGTTGCTCAAGAAGGCGGGCTACGATGTCAAAGCCACCACCCGTACTCCGTGCCCGGAAGATTAAACCACCACCGACACCCAAGATGAGTCCACCATAAAGACTATACAAAAGTGGATCATCGGTTACTGAGTCAAGGATGCCGGTCGAGTACTCGAGTGCAACTGACATCAACACCGTCGTGTACAGCGTGCGGAGTGCAAAGCGCCAACCACCTAGATAGCGCATACTAATCAGTAATAAGGGCACATTCACTGCAAGTACAATCACACCAATTGGAATTTGCCAAAACGAATTCGTGATAATTGCGATACCCGTCACACCACCGGTCACAACTTGGTTTGGAATCAGAAAGACGCGCGTCGCAAATGCCACCAGAATCGCCCCCAGAGACATCAACACGATATCTCGGAGAATCGGCACAATTATGCGGCCCCAGTTACGCAATCGCTCACGCATTGTCATCCTCGCTATCAATATTATTCACTAATGGTAACTAGAACATCGATTGATGCTCGATTTAGGCGCAACGGGTTATATCTGTGGCGCGGTGGTGTAGCAAAATAGAGTGCTATGTATATACCATCATACACGCACAAACACACTAAACAATCACACTAAACAAAACCCGATTTTTGTTGGCTTGTGACAAAAGCGATGACCATGCCGCAAGTGCCAATCCAAGTGAGCTCACCTGCGTCACAAGATGCATTGCATCATTGCGTTCATCAAATTTCGCAGCATCCCAAATTCTCGTCTGCAGTGGTAAACATTGTTTACGCATCGGTATAGACCGCTTCATAATATGCATCACTAAACGCAGCACCAGAATTAATCGCAACTGCCGTAGTTAATGCATCAGAATAGCTTTCGATATAATCCCATGTGTGTTTTCTTGTTTCAGCCGTATATACTCCATCAAAAAGCTGATAGTCGTAGACAATCATTTGATTTGCAGTTAGGTATTCAGCCGTCGCGCTCGTTAGTTCTTTCTGGAGCAAAACTCTTTCTCTGATCGGTTTTGAATCAACCATCGCGCCATTATTACCCGATAAAGCGGTGTGGTAGCACATTTCGCTCGGTGATGTCTCCGACAAACCCAATTCAAAAACACCACTGCCCATGCAATTGCATGGGCAGTGGTGTTTAATGGATGGCGCACAGACCTAGTCTCCCAGCGGGCATCCCGCTAGTACCTTCAGCGCTGGAATGTTTCACGACCCGGTTCGGGATGGGACGGGGTGGGTCCACTCCGCTTCGTGCACGCCAATGGCTCAGGGTGGATAATCATTAACCGAGCAGACCAACCGAGACCTGGTCGTCCATGTCCCAGATCTTCCATCAGGGAAGCCCTCAGCCATGCGCACCAGTCGCCTCCATATGTCGCCATACTTCCAGCTCTGGCCGCTTTCCCAGTAGTCTCCTGGGGGCCTT
>JBKCLM010000033.1:0-2835 GCA_046300655.1 Chloroflexota bacterium
AATAGACGACAATTGATACTTTGCACTTATGCTGGATGGTCAATCGTTCGCCAAATGCAGCGTATACGCATAGCATGGTGAACGTATTTGCATAATTCACATCAGATATCGATGGATGATGTCGTAATTGCGTGGTATCGACACAAAAACCCCCTCACGATGCACTTGCACCGTGAGGGGGGGGAGATTGAGGGATTACGGCGTGACTGCAGTAACCGTTGGAGTGCGTGAGACGAGCGCGCCGAGTGATGAATCACCGAAGGCGACGACGCTGGAATCGCGCAGACCAATGACTGAGTTGACGTAACCGGCTGAGATGGCGCCAGCCTTAGCAATGCCGCTTGGCACATTGGCTTGACCGAAGTTGCTGCGGCCCCAGGCGTAGACCTGGCCGTCGCGGGTCAAGGCCATTGAGTAGCCGATACCAGCGCTGATGGCGATGACGTCAGTCATGCCGTTGGGCAACTTACACTGGTTCTCGTTGTTGCGACCCCAGCAGACCACGGTACCGTTACTGCGGAGGGCAAGTGAGTGATCAAACCCACCAGATACGGCAATCACGTTGGTCAACGTGCTGGGTACGTTGGTCTGACCCCAGGTGTTGCGACCCCAGGCGATGACACGACCACCCTTGATGGCGAGTGAGTGTGAGTGACCAGCGCCCACGGCAGTCAATCCGGTGCGGGCAGCTAACGGGGCTTCACGCTGCTTGAAGTCGTTGCGACCCCAGATGACCAATGAACCATTGGTCTTGACGGCCATGACGTGACCGAGACCGCCCGAGATTGAACGGACACCGGTAGTGGCTGCGGCAGGGATTGTTAATTGACCGAAGTCGTTCTTACCCCAACCATAGACACGGCCATCGGTGCCGAGCACAACTGCGTAGGTTGAACCGGCTTCGACTTGGTCGACGAGCTTGGTAGCCATCCAGCGTGGCAAGCTAGCTTGACCCTCACGGTTGAAGCCCCAGGTGACCAAGGTACCGTTCTGGAGGACACCCAAGGTGAACGAAGCACCCACACCAACGTCCTTGATGGCGAACGGATGTGGCGTTGGGGTCATGGTGTTGGTGGCAGTTGCCGTATTGGTGGCAGTTGCCGTGTTGGTGGCGGTTCGTGATGGTGTGCTGGTTGGCACAGTTGTAGCTGTACGCGTGCGTGTTGATGATGGGCGTGGTGTAAAGGTTGGCGATGCAGCCGTGAATGTTACGGTTGAACTACCAACAGCGTTTACTAATCCAGTTCCGCTGACTGTAACATTTGAGGCTGAAATCGCAGTTGATCCAGCTGCTGGTCGTCCTACATCAACTGTGATTACACAGGATGAAAGCGCTGCCATGTCAATATTTGTGACGGTAATCACACTTCCAATAACACTGATAGTCGCTGTTGAACAACCATTAGTTATGTCGCCGACCGTAAGTGGGGTTGGTACTGTAAAGACAAAACCTAATCCTTCTCGAACGTCGAAAAACGCGTTTGTAATTGTGAAATTGAGTTGCCCAATGCGTGATACTCGAGTACTTGACCATGCTGCAGTTAAGTTCACGGCTTGGGTACCGACATATGTTTCGTTTTGTTCAGTATACGTACCAGGTGTGTTGCCGATCGTATACTGAATCATGAAACCGACATCATGTGATCCAGCTTGTGCTTCGAATCCGATATCACCGCCACTACCTACTGTGCCATAAGGGGTGTTGTATTGTTTACCGACTGCACCCTCAAAGGTACTCATATCAGTTTCTTGAGATATTTCACGCATACCCAAGACTACACCTGCAGTTGGTTCGATGGATTGAATATTGCGTACTGGATCAGACAATAGCAACGCACGACCAGTGTCACTGCCCCCAGGCGCAGTATCACCACCTTTGTACAGTTTCACTGTTTTTGTCGTGTCATGCTCAGCAGGAATCGTAACGGTAAATTGTTCGGTGTAGTAGGTATTGGGATATTCGTAGTCAATAAAACGCTCAACGACGTAATCAGCACCACTTATAGATTTGGTGTATGTGAGGACGGCTGAACCACTCCCTGTTGCGGTATCTTGGGAGGGATCTGCAGTGCCGGTAAGTGTACCAATGGTTAATGAATCAAAATTAGCACTTGCAAATCCGCCGGAGTAGTATGGTGTACCTCCAATATTTAGGACAAACCCTACGTTTTGTCCTTGTCCGGTAGAACAATCAGAACTTTGAGAATAATAAAAGTTCTCACTTCTCCAACAGAGTTTTTCACCACCATTACTGCGGTTGAACCACATGCTGATGCCATCACTCCCATCGGTGAGGATGCCACCGCCTCCGTTAATGATTACTTGACTTTGTGAGTATGCACCGGCACCAGGTGCAGCACTCGCGACATGTGGTTTGATTAATGGCCCAAAGGCAATTACCATAATTGCCAATAGGCTCATGAGCATCCGTTGCATACGCATATGCGTTGTCCTCCAATAAATGACCGTAAATAGCGTCTAGTTATTTATACCACTTTTGAGCTAAAGTAAAATGCAGTTACATGGAAAAACAATGATTATCTGTAGTGAATATGTGTGTGTAGGGTGTATTTACTGTAATTGTTAATAGATTGTCAATAAATTAAGCTCAATTCAATAAATGTATATAAAATGTAAATTTATTAAAGGGTTAATAATTGCACCGTGAAAAATACTTCGTGGGGGTGTAACGTGTAACTTACACACGCTGGGACTGATCGAAACATTTTGAGATTGACAGATGTATATGAATACTGCTCACCACCAAAACAGCCTCACGATGCATTTGCATCGTGAGGCTGTGAAGGCGAAGAACTACCGTAATGGAGGCGTAAC
>JBKCLM010000034.1:0-4200 GCA_046300655.1 Chloroflexota bacterium
CTCCTCCACTCGTAAGGGCGTCCGAAAGGGCGCCCGCTTGATTCCGGGCGCGCACTTCGATCTCGCCTCCTCCACTCGTAAGGGCGTCCGAAAGGGCGCCCGCTTGATTCCGGGCGCGCACTTCGATCTCGCCTCCTCCACTTGTAAGGGCGTCCGAAAGGGCACCCGCTTCATTCCAGCGACTCACTTCGATCTCGCCTCCTCCACTCGTAAGGGCGTCCGAAAGGGCGCCCGCTTCATTCTGGGTGCATACTTGCTTCTTCTGCCCCAAAATCACAATTCCATGGAAATGATCTGGCATGATTTGATATGCATCCAGTGTCACATGCGGGTGAATCTCTGGGATACGCAACCACATCGTATTTACCACATCACCTAGCTGACTCCTATACATCGTCTGATTTACTATTTCACCCAAAAGCTGTTGTCGCTGTGCGGTCAATATCACCACTGCATAATATCCCTTCCCATACGCATACCCCTTCAACCGTAAACTGTTCCGTCGTTGATACGCCATGACACCCCATCCTTTCATCTGCCCTACGCAGAGTGTCTCAGGCGTGCATGTCGCCAGCATTACCAACTACCCCCACCAACACAAAAAGGCGCTCGGCGTCATATCGACACCGAGCGCCCACACGTATATGTCCCTACGCGGCCACCAGTCCATGCGCCTTGATATCGGCGATGGCCCGGGCGATGCGTTGTTCGTCGCCGGCACTCTCGAGCGGGTCTTTGCGCAACCGATGGCGCAGGGCCAAATTGGCCACCCGCAGTACATCATCGGCTTTGGCCTCAGTCCGCTTTTCGTAGGCTGCCAGCGCCCCTGCCGTGCGCGTCAGCGTCAGCTCGCCACGGTGGCCATCAATCGCCAGCAGGGCACACAGCTCCGCAGCGGCGTACAAGGCTGAGTCGTGGATCTCGACGTCAGGGATGAGCTTTTGGGCGGCCTTGATGCGCCGCGCCAGCTTCTGTTGCTCTTTGTCCCACTGCGCCACAAAGCCGGCCGGATCGAGATCATACGCTCGGCGACGCCGTACAATCTCGACACGCTCGTGGATATCCGTAATCGTGGTGATGCGCGCATGGAGCCCAAAGCGGTCGAGCAACTGCGGGCGCAAATCGCCCTCCTCCGGATTACCACTCCCCACCAGCACAAACCGGGCCGGGTGGCGCACGCTCATACCCTCGCGCTCAACCAGATTGACTCCCGAGGTGGCCACGTCGAGCAACAGATCGACCAAGTGATCCTCGAGTAGGTTGACCTCGTCAATATACAAAAAGCCGCGATTGGCCCGCGCCAACAACCCCGGCGCAAAGGCCTGCACGCCATCGACCAAGGCGCGTTCGATATCGAGCGCCCCCACCACACGGTCCTCGGTGGCGCCGAGGGGCAAATCGACCACCGGCACCGCCTGCGTCACCGCTTTGCCCTTGCTCTGCCCGGCACAATGCGGGCAAATCGGCGAGGGGTGGCTGGGGTCGCAGTTGTACGGACAGCCGGCCGCCATTTTGATGTGGGGCAACATGCTGGCCAGTGCGCGCACTGCCGTACTTTTGGCCGTACCACGATGCCCCATAATCATCACCCCACCAATTGACGGGTCGATGACGTTGAGGATCAAGGCGAGTTTGAGCTCGGCTTGGCCGACAATCGCACTAAACGGAAAGACGTGATGCTGCTTGGCGCTACTCGTCGTATCGTGCGTCATAATTACGCATTCCTTCTTTTTCTGCACAAAAAACTACCCAACCAGCGCCTGCTCGGGCTGCGCCGATTGATGATGAATCTCGCTGATGCTCACCACAAAGCGCCGCTCAAACGGCACCGGTGTCTCAAAATCAGGCCACTCGTCGCGCGCCCACTCCTCAACCCTGACCAGCGTGGCAGTGAGCAAATCGCTGTCAATCGCCCAGGTCTCGGAGTCGTTGCGGGCGTACATGCCGGCGAGGACCTCGGCCGGCGACGTCACCGCCTGCCAACTCGTCGCCACCTCCTCGGGATGACTAATACCACCGTGCTCCGCCAAGAACTGTTGCTTGGCCGCCCCGGCCCCCGGTGGGCGGATGCCCGGTGAGAGCTCGACAATCACCTCGCGCATTTTATGGCGCATGCGCATGGCACACGAGGCCGGGTCGTTCCAATCGCGCCCCTCAATGAACAGCCCGCCCGGCTTGAGCACGCGCACCGCCTCGCGCAAGGCCACGCGCCAATCGGGCGCATGATGGAGTACGTGCACTGCCAGCGTGGCATCAAAGCTGGCATCCACGAACGGCAATGTCATCATGTCGGCAATCAACAGATTGTGAATCTGACGCTTTTGGGCGACGGCCAGCATCCCCTGTGAGATATCAAAGCCGACGACCTCGCAGCCATGATCAAGCACCGGGCGCGCAATGCGCCCAGTGCCAATCCCAATCTCGAGGATGCGTCGACCATGTCCAACGCGTTGCGCCAAATAGGCACCAATCGCCTGTGAGACCTCGGGAGCGTGCACGTGGATGTCGTCGTACTGACTTGCCACATGTTGAAAGTCGAACTTTGCCATGCTTGATCCTCCTCGGCGCCGTTAGGCCGCCGAACCGTTCTCCATGGCCAAGGTCAAATCGCTGCGCGTCAATGACTTGAACTCTTGAATGTCGACCGAGCGCAACACGGCCACGCCCACAATCATCAACACCACCTCAAGCCCGAAGATCATCGTGTAGCCGGAGGCCGGTACAAAGAACCCAGTCTCGATCAAGACCGTCTTGAGCGTGCCACTCAGGAACGAGGCAGCCCCCGTACCAAACGCCTGCGCCATGCCCCACATGCCCATGTAGAGGCCAGTCGAGCCCTCGACCGTCATATCCATCATCATCGACAGTGCGCCCACGTTGTAGAACCCGGTAAAAATGCCCATCGTCAACAAGGCGGGGTTGAGCAATTCACGCATACCCATCATGGCTGACAAGGTCAACAGGCCAAGCCCGAAGGCCGTACCCAAACCGCCAAGCATGCCGATGGTCTTCTTGTGGATGCGCGTCACACTGCTCAACACGCCCATCACAATCATGCCACCTAAGACACCACCACCCCACGTCGCATTGAATGATGATGTCTCGGCAATTGACATGCCAAAGACCTCAGCCCCGTATACCTCGAGGATGGCGTCCTGCAAGAAGATGCCCAAGATCGAGAAGAAGACAAAGCCGAAGAATGCGCGCACCTGAGCATTGGTCTTGAGCAAATCATAGGCCACGCCCAACGACTTAAAGGGTGATACGCCCGCACCGACTGAACTGGCCGCCAAGGCTTGTAATTCAACGGTTGAACGCTTCTTTTCGAGACCAAATATGGGCAAGGCGGCAATGAAGACCACCAGCGGCGTTAATTGATAGAGCGCCTGCATCGTGGCAATCTGGAACTCGCCGCCCATGTTGGCTTTGATGACAATCGCCGCTGCAATCGCACTGATAATCGTGAATGTCCAGACCACGGCCACAATGATGCCACGGCGCTCTGGAGTGGTGACCTCGGCAATCAAGGAGTGGTGTGAGTCACCCGTGGCAGCGATGCCGACACCGAACAAGAACAACAAGCCGAAGCCGGCCACAAACGCCCAACCCTGCCCTTGGCCCATCGCCTGTGCCACACCAGGCAAAAAGACGAATGCCGTGCTCGACAACAAGCCACCCAACAAGAAGTATGGCGTGCGTCGGTAGCCCATAATCGGGTAACGGTCGGCCAACCGGCCAATCACCACCTGAAAGGGTGACAAAAAGTGGTGCATGCCGATCATCGTCGTGATGACAGCGGCTGCCACGCCTAATTCATAAATCGAAATGCGATTGAAATTGCTGGTTAGCAAGGCAAACATCCAGCCAGCCCCAATCTTTGGGATGGCAAGACGCAGGGTGAATACGATCCCCCGTAATGCACGCAACACTGCATTCATTGTGGCCTCCGTAGTCTTTACTGTGCACTACCATGCTGAAAGACGTTGGCAGAAGTGGGGTACGTACCCGTAGTGCGGAGTCGTTACGAGCACAGTATAGCACCCGATTTTTTGCATTCCCATGCGCAAAATAATACATTTATTCTATGTTTGATGTACATTTACTCTACAGACAAGGTGATACAGAGGGGGTGTTGTGTACAGAGACGCACAGGGTGCGCGTCTCTGAAGAAAATCCCAGATGCCAACATGTGCTCCTCCA
>JBKCLM010000035.1:0-3449 GCA_046300655.1 Chloroflexota bacterium
GTCGATGATGTCGGACTACGCCTCAGTGAACGCGGCCGTATGTACGGCAATCAGGTGTTCCAGCTGTTTGTGTAAGGGCGTCCGACAGGGCGCCCAATCCCCCTTGTAGAGCCGTAGCATGCTACGCCTCTACAAGGGGGAAATACCAGAAAGACATACATGATTCACCACATATCAAACCATCTCCAAACCCACAACCCTATCGAAATCACAGCGCGCCAGCCAGCTGCACGTGGGTTGGTAGCTGAGACATTTTTAGCTACAAGTCATACCGGTCAACGCTTTTTTGTCAAAGTCAACGCCAAGCCTTTTTTCAAAAACCGCCTACGCCAAAGTGCCCCCGCCCATGCAGCCCTCGCCGCCACCCTCGGTCGTGGCGTCAGTCAACCGATTGCCACCCGCACCGGGGAATGGATCAGCGTCCTTGGTTCGGCGCTGGTGACCGTATCGCAGTACATTGATGCCCCCAATAGTGAGCAGTACGACACGGCCCAATTCGGCCGACTCATCGGCCAGATTCATCAGGCAACTGCACGCATCACAACACCGATGCAACGCGTTACCACATTTGAACACGACGCCATCTGGCGCCAGCTGATCGCATGTGTCTTCCGGCCAAATGATGCACCGTGGCACGCCCAACTCACCGAGCGCATGCAGCCGTGGTGCACAATGATTGCCGAACATTATGACTACCTCAATGAACTGCAGCGCGCCTATCCACATCATCAACACTCATGGGTGGTTACCCACGGTGATGCCGGTGGCAACGTGGTGGCCAACAATGCCACCGATTTGACCATCGTCGATTGGGACTATCTGGCGTTGGCGCATCCTGAACGCGATTTGTGGGTATTCCGCGATGACGCGTCGTTCTGGCGTGGCTATCTCGAGGTTATCCCCGACTACCAGCGCGACGAGTATCAACTCCAACTCGCCGCTTACCGGCAGTACTTCGATTACATGGTGTTTATTTTGTGTGAAATCTACCTAAGCCCAGCGCATGTTGACCGTCAGCCTCACGTCGACAACCTGCTATCACTTTTTGATGACACAAATTGGATTCAACGGCTGTTGCGTCAGGCATAACCAGCACGCATTCATCACGCTTTTGTGCAAAAGGACTGCACAAACAACGAAATCTCACGTATGATAGAGACATATGGTGCAAAGGCACCGCAAAGGAACCCGCATGTCAGAGATTGTGCTCAAACCAGGTCGCGAGCGTTCGATTCTCAAACGCCATCCATGGATATTCTCGGGTGCCATCGACAAATCAGCCGACGTCGATGACGACATTGTTGAGGTCTACGCCAGTGACGGTACGTGGCTCGCCCGTGCGCTCTGGAGTCCATATTCGCAAATCCGCGCCCGCATCATGACCTGGCAATTCGATGAGCCCATCGACATGCTCTTCTTCCGCCGGCGTATCGCCCAAGCGCTCGCCATGCGCGTGTCGCACCCCGCCTACAACGACGCCAATGCCATGCGCATCGTCCACGGTGAATCTGATTTGCTCCCTGGCCTGATTATCGACCGCTACGGCGACTTTGTGTCGGTCCAACTCTTGTCACGTGGCATTGATGCCCGCCGCGACGAGATTGTGGCAGTGATTGTCGACATCCTCAAGCCGCGCGGTATCATCGAGCGCAGCGACGGTGATATGCGCCAACTCGAGGGCTTGCCCAACAACGACGGCGTCCTGTGGGGCGAGGCACCACCGCTGACCTTGACCATTACCCACCCCACCGGCCTACGCGAGACGCTCGATCTCGACAGTGGCCAAAAGACCGGTGGCTACCTCGACCAAGCGCTCAATCGCGTGGCCCTGGCTGCCTACGCCAACGACGCCGACGTACTCGACTGCTTCTGCTACAACGGCGGCTTTAGTGTGGCCATGGCGCTCGGCGGTGCCCGTTCGATTACCGCAGTCGATGCTAGCGGGCCAGCGCTCGTCGCATTACAACACGACATGCAACTCAACGGTGCGACAAGTACACCACTCGAGGTCGTCGAGGCCGATGTCTTCAAGTTACTCCGTCACTACCGCGATGAGGATCGGCTGTTCGATGTCATCATCCTCGATCCGCCCAAGTTTGCCCATAGTCAAGCACAGGTCGATCGCGCCACCCGTGGCTACAAGGACATCAACTTGCTGGCCATGAAGCTGTTGCGCCCCGGCGGCTTGCTGGCCACGTATTCGTGTTCGGGCTTGGTGTCGGCAGATCTCTTCCAGAAGGTCATCTTCGGCGCCGCCATTGATGCGCACCGCGATGTACAAATCATCGAGCGCCACACACAAGCTCCGGATCATCCGGTGTTGCTCAGCTTCCCTGAGGGTGAATATCTCAAAGGTTTAGTTTGTCGCGTTTGGTAGGACACGCCCATGCACGAACTTGCACTCTTCCCATTGCCACTCGTGCTCATGCCTCATGCACCACTGACGTTGCATGTGTTTGAGCCGCGATACCGACAGATGATTAGCCACTGCATCAGCTACAAACTGCCATTCGGCGTGGTGTTGGTCGAGCCTGCCATGCAGTTCAGTGGCGAGTTTACCGACCGCTTGGCAATGGGCGAGTGGCTCAACCGCTTCGAAAACGAAGGCGACGAGTATCCCGACTACCTGCCCCACACCGTCTGCACCACCGCCGTCATTGCCGAACATGTCCAACTTGAGGACGGGCGATTCTTGCTCCAGTGTGTCGGCGGCGAGCGCGTGCGCTTGACGGGACTCAGCCGGCGTTCGCCCTACCTCGTGGCCCAGGTCGAACCATGGCCGGCCGAGGTGACACCCGCCGCCAAAGCCGCCGCCGTGGCGCTGACTGAGATTTATGGGCGCTACTGGCGGTCCGTCCACCGCGCCACCGGCATCGACCAAACACCCGTCGATCTTGCACTCGACGCCGCCGAGATGAGTTGGCAACTCGCCCACATGCTCCAAGTCGACGAGGTACGCAAACAAGAGTGGCTGATGATGAGCACCGCCCAGCGCCTACGTAGCATCATCACGGCCATCCGTGCCGAGACCCAAACGCTCCCCAAAGAGGCACCGCACGGCAGTCATGTCGGCCCCTGGAGTTGGAACTAGTCATGTTCGTGGCCATTGGCACCGTCTCACTCCACCTACCCGGCATCGGCAGCCTCAAAGAGAAGCGCTCGATTGTCAAATCGTTGCTCGAACGCATCCGCGCCCGCTATAACGTCTCTGCTGCCGAAATCGGCGACCACGATCTGCACGGGCGCACCCTGCTTGGCATGGCAGCCATCTCAGCCTCGGGAGACCACGCCCAACAACAAATCGAGACGGTCTTTCGCTTTATCGAAGAGACGCGTCCCGATTTAATTTGGATCGATTCCGATATATAGCTCGTCTAGACAATCATCTTCTTAAAGACTTCAGCCGCCGCCATGTTATGCGCAGACCCCAGCTCGGACGCACGCTGACG
>JBKCLM010000036.1:0-29354 GCA_046300655.1 Chloroflexota bacterium
TCAGATACCAAATAGAGGAGTACCATGACCAACATCGTCGATCTTGATCAGCAGTATGTGTTGCAAACCTACGCCCGCCCCGACTTTGTCATTGAGCGTGGCGAGGGGTGTTATTTGTACGACACCGACGGCCACAAGTACCTCGACTGCGTGGCTGGCATCGCCGTCAACGCGCTCGGCTACGCCGATCCTGATGTCACCGCCGCCATCACCCAACATGCCGGTGGATTGCTCCACCTCTCGAACCTGTATCACAACACCTCGGCCGCTGTCCTCGCCAAAATGCTGGCCGACAGCTGTTGTGTAATTGACCGCGTCTTCTTCAGTAATAGCGGTGCCGAAGCCAACGAAGGCGCCATCAAGTTCGCTCGGCGCTACGCCCGCGACCGCCATGGTGAGGGCAAGAATATCGTCGTAGCGTTTGACGGCTCGTTCCATGGGCGTACCATGGGCGCTGTGGCTATCACTGCCCGCGAGAAGTACCGCGAGCCGTTTGCGCCGGTCATGCCCGGCGTGCGCTTCGGCGAGTACAACAACTTCGATCAACTCGATGCGTTGATTACCACTGACGTCTGTGCCGTGGTAATTGAGCCCATCCAGGGTGAGGGTGGCTTGCGCGTCGCCGATGTGGCATACCTGCAAAAAATTCGCGCCTTGTGTGACCAACACGACGCCCTGCTCATCTACGACGAGGTCCAATGTGGTGTCGGTCGTACCGGCAAGATGTGGGCTCACCCTTGTGAGGCCAAGCCCGACATCATGACCATCGCCAAGCCCCTCGGTGGTGGGTTGCCGATTGGTGCGATTCTGATGCGCCAAAAAGTCGCCGACACGATTCACGCCGGCGACCACGGCTCAACCTTCGCCGGTGGCCCATTCGTCACCGCCGTGGCCCAAGTCGTCTTCAACAAAATCAGCCAACCAGAGTTTTTGGCCCATGTGCGAGAGGTAAGTGACTACCTCGATGAGTCGCTGCAGGATTTGATGCAGCGCCACGATGAGATTACCGAACTGCGTGGCAAAGGCTTGATGCGCGGCGTGCGCATGACCATCCCCGTCAGCACCGTGCGCGAGAAGGCCCACGACCAGCAACTGCTGATTGCCACTGCCGGCGACGACGTCGTGCGCCTCGTGCCACCGCTCATCATGGAGCGCTATCACGTCGATGAGATGATCGGCAAACTCGAAAAGGCCATCGTCGCCAGCAAATAAGACCGTCTTGAATATATACAGAGGGGGGCACAGCTGTGCCCCCCTTGTGTTTTGACCGTATGGTTACCCTAGCGCTTGCACCACATCCGTCAAAAACCCGTGGTGTTGGGGTGGCATAACTCGTTTGGGCCACGTGCGGTTGCACAACACACTCCACACTAGTCGTTGCGACGGCACCAGCGCAATCACCGGCCCCGTAAAGCCCGTATGTCCTACTGCCTCGTCTACGTACCGCCCCATAAAGCTCTGCCGGCGCATCATCCAGCCCAGGCCACACCCGAGTTGATTAGCTGGCGTCTGGATGGTCACAGATTGTCGAGCCAACTCGGGCGCAATCTGCCACGGGCCGGCGCCATCGAGCGTTGCCAGCCATGCCTGACCAAAGCGAAGCATATCTGCAACATCACCAAACAGACCAGCATGACCGGCCACGCCACCAAGTGCGGCGCAACTCTCATCGTGCACGGTGCCGCGCACCTCGCCACGCACATCATCCATCTCTGTCGGCGGAATATGCGCATGCCAATCTGTTGGCGGATTAAAGCGGGTCGTAGTCATCTGCGCCGGGGCGAGCACCAGTTCATCGAGCGCTCGATCAAGCGGCATACTGGTCACCTGCTCGATTACGGCACCGAGTAATAACGTGTTGACATTTGCGTACTCAACCACACTACCTGGGTGATAACTTGGCTGGGTTGCATGCACTGCCTGCCAGAGCGCATCGGCGCCATGCGGTGCATGTGCTGACAGGCGAATACGAACGCCCGATGCATGCGTCAGCAGATGGAGTAGCGTTACATCGCGCGCCTGATTATCGGGCACGAAGTGCTGCAGATAATGTGTCAGCGTCATTTCGCCACGGCTCACGAGTGCTAATGCTGCGGTGGCCGTGACAATTTTGGTGATGGAGGCCAAATCATAGATTGTCCGCTGAGTCACAGCAGGTGCCGACGTGTCGTATGTATGATGGCCATGCGCCACAACTGTCGGTTCTTGCAGGTTCACACACCACCCCACCACGGCTCCAGGCGTTACCGTGTGTGCAATGGCGTGTGTGATAGCAGTGTGGATTACCGCAGTCGTCATCAGGGTTGTGGAGCACACACAGGGCGCGTCGTCAGCCAATTACTTGCGTCGACATTGACGCCGGCGAGTTCACCGCGCCCAGCAGTATACCGCTTCGGGTCGTATGGGCCGGTAGTATGGTCCCACCAATTGCCTTGGGCATTTGCGCCCACGTTGCTGGTCATACCGTACAGCGTGCGCCAGGCATTGCCTGGATGCGGCTCATACTTGTTCGTACGAGCGCCACGGTGTTGCTCAAAGGCATTGTTGCGCATAAACAAGCTGAACACCGGCAGTTGTGTTGTGCTCGTGCGCAAGCTAATCCCCACATCACCTGCCACAAAGGCATTACACTGCACTGATCCAGCCATGTCAGCAGCGCTTTCGAGTTGCAGATTGGGGCCTGACTGATTCGTTAGCAGTGAACCACTCATCTCAAATGCTAACTCTGTGGCACTACCGCTGACCTTAATAGATACGGCTGGGGCACCGGTAGCTTGTGTGTTCGGACCAATGCGCGAGTTTATCATTCGGAAGGCACTGTTGTAGCTAAATGCCGCATCAACTGCCGCACCATATGGGAGCTGATTATCACGCATCGTGCTATTTTCAAACGTAAACGCACTATCGCGCAACTGAATATGCCCCAAATTGTTGTTGAGTTGTGAATCACGCACCACGATGCTGGCCTGCTCGGCGACAATCAGCGTGGTACCACCGCCACCACGACTCAGCGTGGTGCCAAGCAAGATGACGTCGCCGCCTGAACGGACAAACATACCGCCCCAGGCCTGACCATCACTAGTAATACGCACTGGCGCAGCCGCGCTCCCTAGTGCGCGCACATTTCCATCCACATAAAACGATGTGCCAGGTGCCATCAACACCGTCGTGTTAGGCTCAAGAATCAGCGTCGCACCCGAATCGACAACGACATCGTATTGCACACGCTTCTCGCCGCTCCAACGCACCTCGCCACGAATGAGCTCAACCGGTACGGGAGTGGCCGTTACCGTAGCCGTCGGCTCGGGGATAGCCGTCGGCTCGGGGATAGCCGTTGGTTCGGGGATAGCCGTTGGTTCGGCAGTCGGTTCTTCAACGGGAATTTCCGTAGGAATCGCGAGCACGACCTCAGGGGTCGGGGTATCTTCAATGCTTATCGTTGGCTCTTCATTAATAATCGCCAACTCGTCATCCGTAAGTGTTGCGGTCAACTCGGGCAACGCAGTAGGTTCATCAATGATTTCCGTCGGCTCTTCACCGAGTACATCAGTTGATTCATCATCGTTTAACAGGTCATCTGCGGCAAGCGGTGTAATCGTTGCAACGAGGGTGGGAACTTGAGCTATATCGGTATTTGACGATTGATCATTCAGTGCAAACCACGCCAGTGCCGCAACCATAGTAAAGACGACACCGCCCAACAAAAAACGCTCAATATTTGTATCATTCATAACAATGCCACACCCTAAAACACTACTATTTATTGGTATTCAGTGTATCATACCCGCATTCGCATCGCGATAACTCGTACGGATATGCCGGATACGCGATATGCGCACAATTTTACTACTACCTCTTGTCAAAGTCGAACTTTTGTGCTACTATCACTGCGTAGCCCGCCACCCACCCACCACCGGGTCGGCTGAGCCACACGGTATCTGCAATAAGTACGAGGGTTGGTACGACCAACCACAGACAGGAGAACACGAGTCATGGCCAAAGCAGGATCGTCAGCAGTCCCAGACGCCCCATCAACTGGCAACAGCGAAAAAGACAAAGCCCTTCAGGCGGCGATGAGTCAAATCGACCGCAAGTACGGCAAGGGCTCGATCATGAAGATGGGCGAGGGCAACAACCGTCTCGCCATCGACGTGATTCCAACCGGTGCCATCGGTTTGGACATTGCCTTGGGGATTGGTGGTGTACCACGCGGACGCGTCATCGAGATTTATGGTCCTGAGTCGAGCGGCAAAACCACGCTCGCCCAACATATCGTCGCCGAGGCGCAACGCATGGGTGGCACCGCCGCCTTCATCGACGCCGAACACGCATTTGACCCGGCCTATGCCGCACGTTGTGGCGTCAACATTGATGCCTTGTTGGTATCCCAGCCCGACTTCGGCGAGCAAGCCCTCGAGATTTGTGAGACGCTGGTGCGTTCAAACGCTGTCGACGTTATCATCGTTGACTCGGTGGCGGCACTCGTGCCTCGTGCCGAAATCGAAGGTGACATGGGTGATTCGTTGCCCGGTCTGCAGGCACGTTTGATGAGCCAAGCACTGCGCAAGTTGTCGGGTGCCATCAACAAGTCCAAGGCCGTAGTGATCTTCCTCAACCAATTACGTATGAAGATCGGCGTCATGTTCGGCTCACCTGAGACCACCACCGGCGGTCAAGCACTCAAGTTCTACGCCTCAGTGCGTCTGGACATCCGCCGCATCGAGACGCTCAAGAACGGCACGGACCCCATCGGTAGCCGTGTGCGCGTCAAGGTCGTCAAGAACAAAGTAGCCCCACCGTTCCGTCAGGCTGAGTTCGATATCATGGCCAACGAGGGTATCTCGCGGGCTGGTGGTATTCTTGACATGGCCACCGAGATGGAGATTATCCGCAAGAGTGGCGCATGGTACTACCTCGGCGAGGACCGGCTCGGTCAAGGTCGCGAGAACGCCAAGCAATTCTTGGCAGATAATCCAGCCTTACTCAACGAAATAGAACGCCTGATCAAGGCCCAAGCGCTCGTGAATAGTACCGCAGTCACCGCAAAGGTCGCTACAACTGACGACGGCGATGACTTCTTCGAAGAATAAGCCACACCCACAGCCGGGCATCATCACCTCCATCACCGCCCAAACGCGCGACAGTCAGCGCGTCAACCTGATGATTGATGGTGAGTTTGCCCTCGGTATAAGTCTTGATACGCTGGCTCACGAAGGTCTCTTCGTGGGTCAGCATCTTGGTGCCCCCCAAATAGCCCGGCTCCTCGCTGCGGACGCGTATGACCAGGCCAAGCGCGCTGCCCTGCGGTTGCTCGAGATTCGGCCACGGAGCGAGCGCGAGCTACGTGAGCGCTTGCGCCAACGGGGATTTGATACAACCAGCATCGATGCCGTCTGCCAACGGCTCAATGAGACCGGTCTCATCAACGATCAGGCGTTTGCCAACTACCTCGTCGAGCAACGCCAACGCAACGCCCAACGTGGTGGCCAAGCGATTCGCAATGACCTGCGCAAACATGGCATCGACAACGACACGATTCATCAGCTGGCTGATACGCATCAGCTCGATGCCAATGACCAAGACGGTGCGCTCCAGCTAGCGCGCAAACTCGCACCACGCATGCGCAATCTGGACCGCACGACTTTTATGCGTCGGCTCGGTGGCAGTCTACAACGACGTGGCTTTGGTGGCGATGCGACCCGACACGCACTCCGCACCATTTGGAGTGAATTACAGGCAGATCACACTGCGCCTGATGACGATGATTAACCCGAGTATTCGTATCGTTCTTCAAACAACAACAGTGCTTTCGCCATCGTATGTCGCTTACCCCGGAGGAGATTACACGCTGACCGCATCAAATCTGATGTCTACACCGTGGACTTTTGGCAATTCACACAATCTAGACGAGAGTGGATGATACGCTGAACACGCCAAATCTGACGACGCAGATATGCTTCATTCCTGACCCAATAGCGGTATATCCGTGCATAATCAGGAATAACACGCAAACCACGCTGTATCTGAGAATGATGATTCGCCGGGGTATTTGCATCGTTCTCAAAACTAGGTGAAAATAGAGAGCAAGAACAATAACGAGGAGAGAGACTTCATGCCCGATATTCAATATCTTGGACATTCATGCTTTCGCATTCGCGGTCGCGACGGCGTGGTGTTAATGGATCCATGCGA
Source organism: Chloroflexota bacterium (assembly GCA_046300655.1). GTDB lineage: Bacteria > Chloroflexota > Chloroflexia > Chloroflexales > Roseiflexaceae > UBA965. The sequence goes on from JBKCLM010000036.1 coordinate 6,193, forward strand.
TCAATCAACGACCTTCGATATTGGTCGCCCAACAGCCTCGATTGTCACCGTCAGCCACGACCACCAAGACCACACCAATCTCGAGGTTGTCCGCCCACTCAAAGAAGACAAGCTCAACGTCTTCCGTGGACCAGGCGAGTACGAGGTCGGCGGCATCTTGATCACTGGTGTACGTACCTATCACGACAAAAAGAAGGGCGTTGAACGCGGGCGCAACGTCGTCTTCGTGGTGCATATCGACGATGTCTCAATTGCGCATCTTGGCGATTTGGGGCATGACTTGACGGCAGGTCAAATCGAAGAAATCGGCGATATCGATGTATTGTTGGTACCGGTTGGCGGACATGACACCATCAACGCCAGCGAGGCAGCCAGTGTGATTGCCCAACTCGAGCCACGACTCGTTATTCCGATGCATTACGCAGCCAATCCACCATCTGCAGCGTACGAGATGGATCCACTCGATCGCTTTTTGCAAGAGATGAACATCAAAGAGCCGACGTTTGAAGAGAAGTTGACTGTCACCAGTAGTAATTTGCCACCCGAAGGCATTGCTGCACGGGTAGTGTTGATGCGCCCAACTGGGACAGCCTAACCTCTTCAATCATCGTGGTACTCATGGTATAATAATGTGACCGCACGACAATTCGGTCAATTGATGAGTAGACTAACGAGGGGAAGAGCGCTTCCCCTCGAATTATGTTGTGTTGTGGGGCGATAAGGAGCGCCGCGGACTATGACGAAGTACATTTTTGTAACCGGTGGAGTCGCATCGTCAGTCGGCAAGGGGATTACCGTAGCCTCCATTGGCCGACTCCTCAAAAGTCGCGGCATCAAAGTATCGGTGCAAAAGCTCGACCCCTACATCAACGTGGATCCAGGCACAATGTCACCCTATCAACATGGTGAAGTATTTGTCACCGATGACGGTGCCGAGACCGACCTAGACCTCGGTCACTACGAACGCTTCATCGACGAGAATCTCACCCGTGCGAGTAACGTGACAACTGGCCAGATTTACTCCTCAGTCATCCAAAAAGAACGCCGTGGCGATTATCTTGGTGGCACCATCCAGGTCATCCCGCATATTACCAACGAAATCAAGAGTCGTATCGCTGTCGCCGCCCGTCAATCAAACGCCGAAGTCATGATTATCGAAATCGGCGGCACTGTGGGCGACATCGAGGGGTTGCCGTTCCTTGAGGCTATCCGCCAAGTCCGCAAAGACGTCGGCCGCGATCAGGTGCTCTACATCCACGTCACGCTCCTGCCCCACATCGGTGCCACTGGCGAGGTCAAAACTAAGCCGACGCAGCACTCGGTCATGGAGTTGCGCCGTGTCGGCATCTCGGCTGACATCATTGTCTGCCGCGCCGACCACGAAATCACCGACGAAATTCGCGACAAAATCGCGCTCTTTGCCGATGTTGACCCCGAGGCCGTCATTCCCATGGAGACAGTCAACACCATCTATGCGGTGCCCCTTAAGCTCGAAGAGTACGGGCTCGGTGAGTATATCTGCAAACGGCTCGATATCAAATGCGATGCGCCCGATTTGCACCAGTGGCGCAACCTGGTTGAGCGCATCACCACCTCACGGCATGAGGTAACTATCGGACTCGTGGGCAAATATGTCGAGCTCCATGATGCCTACTTGAGTGTGATGGAGGCTCTCGGACACGCCGGTATTCATCACCAGACCAAAATCGACATCCGCTGGATTCAATCCGAGCGCATCACGCGCGATAATGTCGACGACACGCTCAATGGGCTACAAGGCATTTTGGTGCCTGGTGGGTTCGGCGATCGCGGTATCGAAGGCAAAATTTTGGCAGCTGAATATGCCCGCGCCAACCATGTGCCATACTTTGGCCTGTGTTTGGGCATGCAGTGTGCCACAATTGCTGTCGCCCGCCATGTCCTCAAAAGCACCGACGTGAATAGCACCGAGTTCAATCCACATACGCATCACCCAGTCATCGACTACATGTCAGATCAGCTGTCAATTACTGACAAGGGCGGTACGATGCGGCTTGGCGCATACCCTTGTGTGCTCACCCCGGGTAGCAAGGCGGCCATGTCGTATGCATCAACCGAGGTCTCTGAGCGCCATCGCCACCGCTTTGAGTTCAACAACAAATATCGCAAGCAACTCGAAGAGGCCGGCCTCATTATCAGTGGCCAGTCGCCCGACCATCGTTTGGTCGAGATTATCGAACTCCGCGACCATCCGTGGTTTGTGGGCACGCAGTTCCACCCGGAGCTGTTGTCACGCCCAAACCGGCCACATCCACTCTTCCGCGATTTTGTAGGAGCGGCCCTGCGCCACGAACAATAAATCTGCGTATGGGTATGCCACACCGACCTGTGCGCGTGTGCGCACAGGTCGGTGTTATTTGCATGTGATGGACGGCGCTTTGCGTAGCCCCATCTCCCCTTTCCCGCCCGACCATATCATGCAATCGGTCCGATCGCACCTTGCACCATCATCCATACCTCGCCAGCGAGATTTTTACCCAAAACACACCGTCAGATAATAAAAAAACCGCCCATGCACGATGGCACAGGCGGTCGCAAAAACTAGGCTTACTCAAGGTAGTCTTTGAGGTGTTGACCGATGTCGGTGGTGCGCAAACGGCGCAAGGCCTCGGACTCAATCTGGCGGGCGCGCTCACGCGTCATACCGAGCTCTTGCCCGACCTCCTCGAGGGTGCGACGACGACCATCAGCCAAACCGTAGCGCATATCGATGATACGGCGTTCACGGTCACTCAGCTTGTTCAGCGCCACGACCAAGTCTTGACGGAGCATCTGGCGGGCAGCCCACTCGACGGGCGTCTGCATCACATCATCCTCGAGGAACTCGCCGAGGGTGTGTTCGTTGTCGTCACCGACAGGCGTCTCAAGCGAGATGGGCTGACGCGCTGACTCAAGAATGTGCACAACGCGATCGGTTGGCATATCAAGGGCCTTGGCGATCTCCTCGGGCGTCGGATTGCGCTCGAGTTGTTGTGACAAGCGATCAACCATGCGCTTGACTTGGCTGAACGACTCACCCATATGGACGGGCAGGCGAATGGTGCGGCCTTGCTCGGCAATGGCACGGGTGACGGCTTGGCGAATCCACCAAGTGGCATAGGTTGAGAAGCGGTTGCCCTTCCAGCAATCAAACTTCTCGACGGCACGCATCAAGCCGATATTGCCCTCTTGGATGAGGTCAAGCAGTGACAGCCCACGACCGACGTATTTTTTGGCGATACTGACGACCAAGCGCAAATTGGCCTCGGTCAACTCCTCGCGCGACTTCTTGCCGGCCTCCTCGACTTTGCGGAATGTGACGCGCAACAAGGCGGGGTTGATTTGGTCGGGCATGGCACCTGGGTTGCGCTCAAACGCAGCTGACAGCGATGCGGGCAACAACTGCCATGCGATGGCCACGCTCTTGACCTTGGAGTCAAACTGGTCGCATAACTCGCGCAGGCGCTCGCCATCGACTGACAGGCCTTCGGCTTTGGCGTGGGCCTTCACGACATTCTCACGCGCGCGGAAGTACTCGCCGCGCTGCGTATTGCTCAATGAGTAGAATGTCTCGATGGCAACGCCCATTGACCAGTGCTCACGCACTTCGCTGGCAACGATATCGGCCAACACGTGCATGGCAGCCTGCATGGCTGACAGATTATGACTCATGGCGTGGAAGATGGCCTGCGTCAGCTCAAGATGCATTGCATCACGATCTTGCGCAACCGCTCCTGCTTTGAGTTGCTCAAGGAAGAGCACAACTTCAATGTGGCGTGCAAGTTCAATCTCCCGTTTGGCATTCAACAATGCGGTACGGCCGATGGCCTGCAAATAATACTGCACCGCATCAGGGAGCGCCCCCAACGAAAGATCATTTTCGACGACATCCGTATCAGCGACACTGGATTCGACTTCGTCGTCGATTAACATCTCATCGGTCAACACTGTCATTTCATCAAATCCTTTAGCTTCATCCATCTCGTGCAGCTCATCATGTGGCGTCGAAGCTGCATTGCGGGCCTGAGTCTTTTGGCGTACCGGCGCGGATACTTGAGAACGAGAGGCTGTTCGTGCAGCCTTAGAAACGAGATCGTCGAAAGCCAGACTCATGTGATTCCTTATGAACGATTCCAAGACCAGAGATAAAGTCATATGAAGGCGGCGCTCCAATGCAGATGCCGCATCTTATTTGCACCAAATGTCGACCATCTTTGGGCGACAAATAGCCGCACCTTTTCAGTGCGGTGTGAAGTTTAGTATAAAACGATATTAAAAAATCTGTCAAGTACGCAACGCATTACAACTAAATGACCAAATCATTTATTGCAATCAATAATTTGCTGAATCAGGTTGAACTTGCCACCAATCGTAGTATGGCAAGAGTGTCGACAACGGCGCTACCACATCGTGACTCAATACCACCTGCGTGGTCGTGATGTTGTGCGGATCAATCTCGTGCATCGCCTGACGGCAATGACCACACGGCGGAATAACATACAACCGACCGTGTGCATCGCGCCAGACTGCTACCATCTGGGCGATCTGATACTCGTTCCCCTCGCTGACCATGCGCGCAATTGCTGCCCGCTCCGCACAAATCGTGTTACTCCCCATCAACACGCAACGCCCGGCATAGCCCTGACCGGTCATTGTCACTAATGCCGCCCCAACATCGCCCATGAGACCGTCTTTGAGTTGTTTGGGGTGGACTTAGGTGGCCGCTACGGCAATCAGATCGCGATTATGCATCTTGTTTGCACCTCGTGTATCGCAAAAAACAGAGTGCAGATAGATTGTTACATCTACCTGCACTCTTTTGTGGTCGGGGCGGAGGGATTCGAACCCCCGGCCTCACGGTCCCAAACCGTGCGCTCTACCAGACTGAGCCACGCCCCGTTGACACCATTGCATTTTACGCTCTCGGCGCACGAATGTCAAACCAATTTTGCCACCAATTTGCACAATGGTACAATACGCAATGAAATCATGTGCACAATTGCCACATGAACACGTTTTTGTGTCTATCAGACAGAGAGATACGCCGATGATTTATCCGCTGCTCCGCCAAGCGCTCTTTACAATGGACGCCGAAGTCGCCCACGAGCGCACTGCGACCCTGCTCAAACTCGCCGTCAAGACGCCCGGCATGGCAGCGGTGCTCTCACGCATGTTTGCCCCGGCCACGCGCGGGCTCGGCCAACAAATCGCCGGCATGCACGTTGCACACCCTATCGGTCTCGCCGCCGGGTTCGACAAACACGCCGATTTGACGCATGGCATGGCCTTACTCGGCTTCAGTCATATCGAGGTCGGCACCGTCACACCACGGCCACAGCCTGGCAATCCCAAGCCACGCCTGTTCCGCTTAGCTCAGGACGAGGCACTGATTAACCGCATGGGATTCAACAGCGAGGGCATGGAAGTCGTGGCAGAGCGCCTCGCCAAACGCCCACTCTCGCTGCCGGTAGGCATCAATATCGGCAAGAACCGCGACACCGCTCTCGAGCAGGCCACTGAGGACTATTTGGCGGCGTTTACGCACCTTGCGCCACATGCTGACTATGTGGCGGTCAACATCTCGTCGCCCAATACGCCTGGGCTACGTCAATTGCACGAGACGGCGGCATTGCGGGAGCTCCTCGAGACCCTCATCAAGGCCAATCAATGGCAACGCCCTATCTTCCTCAAAATCTCACCCGATGAGACGCAGGCGCAACTTGAGCAAGTTGTCGCGACGGCCATTGATGCCGGCATCAATGGCCTGATTGCCACCAACACGACGCTGGCTCGCCCCAATCTCACCAGTCCACTCGCCAACGAGATGGGCGGGCTGAGCGGCGAGCCACTCAAACAACCTGCCCTCGAGACATTGCGCTTTGTCGCCAAGCTCACCGCCAAACGCGTGCCGATTATCGGCGTCGGTGGCATCAGTCACGCCGATGACGTGTATGCACGGCTCAAAGCAGGTGCAAGCGCCGTACAACTCTATACGGCGCTGGTCTATCATGGTCCGGCAATTGCCTCACGGTTGACTTGGGGGCTTTCGGCGCTGATGCGGCGCGACGGTGTCCGCGACATCAGCGAGATTATCGGCGTCGACAACGACTAACGGCGCGACAGCATCAACAACGCCGCCCCATTGGCTGGTACTTTGACTGAGCGCACGCTTTGATTCTGAACCGTATAACTGCGTGTGCTCAGTTGGTCGTGCAATAACATCTCATCTTCAATATTGAGTGAGCTCAAAAGCATATCAATCGAAGCGTCATTGTCGCTGGCATTGAGCACGACAAGCATTGTCTCACGCCCATGCCGACGGGCAAATGCTACAGTTCGGCTACTATCACGCGCATGGAGCATCACCAGAGTGCCGCGGCGCAACGAGGCAAAGCTTTGGCGGAGCGAGATGCAGTTGCGCACCCACTCGCGTAGCTCTTCGTTCCAGACATCACGGTTCCACGGGAAGCAGGCGCGATTCAGTGGATCTTTGCCCCCTACCAAACCAATCTCGTCGCCGTAGTAGATGCTCGGCGCCCCCACATACGTCATCAAAAAGAACATGGCCAACTTGAGCCGCTCGACCCGCCCCTCGGCCAACGTCAAAAACCGCTCAGTGTCATGACTGCCAATCACGTTGTATTGGGCACTGGTATGCTCGGGGCGATAGCGTGCCACCTCAGACTCAAGCCCTGCCGAAAAATCCATAGCACTGGTGGTGCGCGTGGCAAAAAATCCCGTGGCCAAGGTGCGCACCGGGTAGTTCATCACCGCATCGAATTGCGTGCCATCGAGCCACGGCGTGGCATCATCCCAAATCTCTCCGACGATGTAGGCCTCGGGGTTAGCCTGTTTGACGACCTGACGGAACTCGCGCCAAAAATCATGATCGGCGATTTCGTTGGGCACATCAAGCCGCCAGCCATCGATACCAAACTCAATCCAATGGCGCGCTACGTCGAGCAAAAACTGACGTACCGGCGGATGCGAGACGTTCAACTTGGGCAAGGCCCGAATATCCCACCAGGCAGCGTAGCCGGCCGGCTTACTCTCGTCGTATGGTGCTAGCGGCAATGACTCCACATAAAACCAATGGCGATACGGCGAATCAGCACCGTGCTCGACCAAATGATGAAACGGGTAGAATCCACGGCCACAATGATTAAACACACCATCGAGAACGACTTTGATGCCGGCCGCGTGGGCAGTGTCGAGCAACATGCGTAACGCCGCATTGCCACCGAGTAACGGGTCAACGTTGTAGTAGTCGTCGGTGTGATAGCGGTGATTGCTGGCCGAGCTAAAAATCGGCGTCAAGTAGATGGCCGTAATCCCGAGCTCACTCAAATAGGGAATGTGTGCGGTAATCCCATTCAGATCACCACCCATGTAATTTGAACCAGTCGGCGTGGTGCCCCAACGACTAAAGACCATGCCATGGGCGTTTTGACCACTTGACTGAAAACGATCAGGGAAGATTTGATAAAACACTGCATCTTGAACCCATTGTGGCACATGTGCATGCGAACCCGACATACAATCCTCGACTATCATCGTATTCTGAGCATCTTGATTCTCATTATAATTCAAGAGACATACTAAAAAGTGACAGAGGCAACGATGAATAGTTGGTTACTTGTGGGGTTAGGGAATCCGGGTGCACAATATGTCAACACCCGCCATAATATTGGCTTTGCCGTACTCGACACCTTTAGTCGGCGCCATGCGCTCAGCCCGAGCGGAACCCGTGCCCAGGCCACGCTCACCAGTGGCACCATTGCCGGCAACAAGGTCGTCTGCGCCTGGCCCCAGACCTTTATGAACCGTAGTGGCATATCCGTGAGTGGGCTCGCCAGCTGGTACAAAATCCCCCACGACCACATTGTCATCGTGTATGACGACCTCGATTTGGCCTTTGCCCAGCTCCGCCTACGTGAAAAAGGCAGTGCCGGCACCCATAACGGCATGCGCTCGATTGTACAACTCTTGGGCACAACCGACTTCAACCGCTTGCGTGTCGGCATCGGCAAAACGCCCGAGGGCTGGCAAACCCAAGCCTACGTACTCGGCAAATTCAGCGCCCAAGAACAAACCGAGATGGACTCACTGCTGACGCGTGCCAGCGATGCATTAACCACGATTGTTGAGCACGGCGTGATTACCGCCATGAATCGCTACAACGCCTAACAAAAAACGCGCGGAGTCATATGACTCCGCGCGGTATCTCACCATCACCTATTCGTCGTCGGTATCAAAGCTCCAGGCATGCACGCCTTGGGTCGTAAACGAGAAATGGCGCACCTGCATGCCCGCCTCGGTCAACACACGCTCCATCTCAAGACGGCGGTCAAACGGACAGGCAATCACCATGAACCCGCCTCCACCAGCTCCGGTAATCTTGCCACCCCAGGCACCGTGCTTACGCGCCTTGGCGTAGACCTCGTCGACAATTGGCGGAGCGATGTATGGGGAGAAGGCCTTTTTGACCTCCCAGGCGTCGTGTAACAACCGGCCGAAATCGTCGATCTTCTTGGCGCGCAACAACTTGACCGACTCATCCACAAAAGCCTTGGTCTCGTCATGGTAGCGCAACGTATCACCTTGCTTGAGACGATTCACTTGGTCATTGACTAACTGTTGCGTCAACAACTTGCGACTGCCGATATAGCCGATGAGCAGACAACTTTCGAGCTCAAGCAGTGCCGTTGCATCGCTCAATACGGGCTCCACAATCACGCCGTTTTTGCTGAAATGGTAGACCGACATGCCACCAAATGCCGCCGCATATTGGTCTTGGCGACCACCAGGGATGCCAAGGTCAACCCGCTCGATTTTGTATGCGGTCTCGGCTAATTCGTGCGGCGTCATCGGAATGTTGTAGGCCTCGCCCATCAACTTGAGCATGCTAACCACCAACGCCGACGATGAACCAAGCCCACTACCAGGCGGCACATCGGAGAACATGGTTACCTCAACGCCTTTGGCCAACGGCACCGCATCGAGGACGGCTTGGGGCAAGCTGAGTTTACCATCCCAATGGCCGGTCACGTTGCGGCTGACCTCTTCGAGATCGAGTGAACGAATGGTCAGGGCGCCATCGTCACTCGGCTTCAACATACAGCGCACATATTTGTCGATTGTGCAGTTGAGCACCTTACCGCCGTGCTCCTCGGCATACGGGCTGACATCCGTGCCACCACCAAAGAAGCCGATGCGCATCGGCGCTTTTGCTTTGTAAATCCGCATTACTCTGTCCCATCCTCAACAATCCACAAAGAGTATACCACGCAGCTACTTGCGTCTGCCTTTGAGCGTCAAGACCAAATCCTTGGGGAAGTCGGTCAGGCTCTCAAATGTGCCATCCGGCCGGCACCAGTAGGTGTCCTCGATGCGCACACCATACCCCTTGCTCGGGTAGTACAACCCGGGCTCGACACTAAATACCGCTCCGGGTACCAAGACATCACCGCGATCGGCGAGTGATGGAAAGCCAAAATCTTCGTGCACCTCAAGCCCGAGGCCATGCCCGAGCGAATGCACGTAACCCTCTTCAATCGGATATTTTTTGCCAATCGTCTCATGACCACGCGCCTCAAAGTAATTGCAGACCATCGTCTGGTACGGCTTGGTCGGCGCACCCAACTCGAACTCTTGCACCACCTCGTTGAATGCACCCATGACGTGGTCATACGCATCTTGCAACTCGGGTGACGCATAGTCAATTGCAAAGGTACGCGTCATGTCGTGGTAGTAGCCGGAGGCATCTTTGGGGAAGATGTCGAATACAATCGCTTGGCCGCGTTGCAGTGCCATACTATCCTCGCCACGGGCATGCGGCAAGCCGGCATCACGTCCTTGGGCGAAAATCGTCCCCTCGCCGACCATACCACGAGCAGCCAATTCACGGTCAATCACGGCCCGCACATCACCAATCGTCATCCGGCGTTGCGTCACCGGGTCAACCACATACTCTCCATCGGCATAGCCGCTCGTGATGTAATCGACGGCCGCCTGCACGACTTCGCAGGTTTTGCGACCGACCTCACGCATCACCGCCACTTCGTGGGCATCTTTGGTCAGGCGGGCGGCGCTAATCAAGTCTTTGTCGAACTCGGCCACAAACGTGACATCAGGCATGGCAGCCTCAAGGCCACGCAACAGCGCCAAGAACGGCCCAGTTTGCACGGTGCCGTACAAGCCCACGCGCCCACTGACGCCGAGGTCAGTGTACATCTGGCGGCGCAGTTCGACACGGGCAGCCAGTCGATCCGGGATGCGCGCCGCGATGTCACGCAGGTTCCACCGGCTCGACGACACGCAGACCAGGCCGGTCTCTTGGGCCTGGAGCACCTCCCAGTCGCTGTGGATGAGCATGGCTGGCTCGTTGCGTTTTTTGATGACCAGGCCGGTCAAGTGCGCACCTCGCACAAAATAGTTGAACGCCGGGTTGGCCGAGCCGAGACCATCAGGACCTTCAACGACAATTGCATCCAAATTGCGTTCGGTCATCAAGCGATCGAGATCAGATTGCATTGTTCGTCTCCTCTGCAAGGGCACGCAAGCGTGCCAGATTGTCGATATCGTCTTGGGGGTCGTTCTCTTTGGGGGTCTCAAGAATCATCGGCACCTGGCGGATGGCCGGCTGGCGCATCAGGCTACGGAACCCATCAAGCCCCACAAAGCCAGCCCCGATATGGGCATGTCGGTCCGTCTTGCTACCGATGTCCTTTTGGGCGTCATTGGCGTGGATGATTTTGAGGCGCTCGATGCCGATAATCCGATCAAAATCAGCCACTAGTTTGGCGGCCGTCTCGGGCGTACGGAACTCGTAGCCGGCCACCAGAATATGGCAGGTGTCGAGACAGACGCCGAGGCGTTCGGGGTATTTGCAGGCGGCGATAATCGTGGCAAGTTCCTCAAATGTGCGACCGAGTGTTGTCCCTTGGCCAGCGGTGGTCTCGAGCAGAACTATCACGCCCGCGCCGACTCCACTCGCAAAAATCGCATCCAAGGCCTCGGCGACACGGGCAAGACCCGCCTCCACACCACTGCCGACGTGGGCGCCCGGATGTGTCACCAAGTAGGGAATGCCCAAGCGAGCGCAGCGATCGAGCTCGTCGGCAAATGCCGCCCGCGATTTGGCCTGCAACTCGGCGTCTGGCGAGGCCAGATTAATCAGGTACGAATCGTGGACGACGAGCGGGTTAATGCCACTTTCGGCGTGTGCAGTGCGGAACTGGCTCACCTCGGCGTCGGTGAGTGGTTTCCCTTTCCACTGCTGTTGATTCTTACTAAAAATCTGAATCGTGTCACACCCAGCGGCCTTGGCGTTGGCAAACGCCTTGTGCAGGCCACCCGAGGTCGACACATGAGCGCCAAATTTCATGGTTCTCCCTTTCTGCTGCGTCAGGCTGATCGATTAGGCCTGCGTGCGGCGATGATACTCGAGCACGCGCACCAAATCGGCCGGTAACGGGCTTTCAAAAGCAAGTGGCTGGTGCGTACGCGGATGCGTAAAACCAAGCTGGTAGGCATGCAAAAACTGGCGGTCAAGCTTAATTGAGCCAAATTGCGCCCCATACACCGGGTCACCCACAATCGGGTGTTGGATGTGCTGACAGTGCACGCGGATCTGGTGAGTACGCCCTGTCTCAAGCGTGACGCGCAACAGCGTCAGCTGGCCAATCCGCTCAAGCACCTGCCAGTGTGTCCGCGCGCTCCGCCCGCCGCTCACTACGGCCATACGCAAGCGATCGCGCGGGTGACGGGCAATTGGCGCATCAATCACGCCACTCTCCTCGCGCATGCCTCCCATCACCAACGCCATGTACGATTTGTGCATGGTGTGGGCGAGTTGCTGTTGTTGCAAATTGGCCAAGGCAGCATCATTGCGGGCAATCACAAGCAAACCACTCGTGTCACGGTCGATGCGATGCACGATACCTGGGCGGATACCGCCGCCAATCACCATGCCTGGGTAGTGCCACAACAAGGCATTGACGAGCGTGCCTCGGGGGTGGCCAGGCGCAGGATGCACGACCATGCCGGCAGGTTTGTCGACCACAATGATGTCGTCGTCCACATACACGGTGTTCAATGGGATCTGCTCGGGCACGAGTGCCGTGTCGACTGGCTCGGGCACAATCACGCTGATACGGTCGCCAGCACGCAACGGCTCGGCAGCCCGAGTCGGAGCGTCATTGCGCAAAATATGACCTTGATCGATGAGGCGCTGAACAGCACTGCGTGAAATATCGGGCAGGGCATCGGCCACAAAACGGTCGAGACGCACGCCTTTGTCGGCGGCATCAACCACGAGCAGGACGCTCTCATCATCATGCGTTGTCACGAGGTTGCTCTGTTTCTTTTGTGGTGGGATTAAGCTCATCGCGGAGCGAGGCAATGACCAAGGCGATGATACTCACGGTAATCGCACTATCGGCCACATTAAAAATCCCCGGGAACCAGGTGACATGCACGAAATCCGTGACGAATCCTTGGCGAATGCGGTCAATAATATTGCCGATTGCGCCCCCCAAAATCCCACCCATCGCGAGTTGGGTCACGATGGTATGGCTCATCTGGTAACGGTACATGTACATGGCACCGAGCGAGATCAGGATGTTCATCACCGTAAAAAACTGAGGAATACCCTGGAACAGACCAAACGCCACGCCCGTGTTTTTGACGTAGGTCAAATACAACCATGGTGGCAAAACCGGCATACTCGTACCCTCAACAGGACCGAGATTCGTATCAATCCACCACTTGGTAATTCGGTCAAGTACCACAATCACCGTAAACACAATTGCCGGTATACGCCAGTACTGGCGAAACTCACTCATCATGAAAAAACTCCTCAGGCCGATTCCACGGCACGATACCCACCAACACTGCCCGGATTAAAGGTCTCAGCAAACGCCAAGACCAGCGCAACGGCCATACTACACTCCTCGCGGAGCACAGCATGGAGCGCCTCACTACCCGTGGTTAGCAGTACCTCTGTAATATCACTGGTCCCCGATGCATACAGCAACAGAGAGCTCACACTCCGACTATCCGGCGCAAACGCACGGCGCATCTCGATGGCGAGCACCTCGTGTCCCACGTCTTCGTTGAACAAACGGCGCACCACCTGACGAATCTGGGTTTGGGCAGCTTTGGCGATTTCCTGGTCGCCGCGCTTCTCACCGAGTGGCAGGGGAATCGTGTAATTCCACTGAATCTCAAGCGGAACGGGTATCGCCGCATTGCCATCGTGGAGGTGATGAGCGGGGCCCCACACAACTGTCGCTTCGACCCACGGTGGCATATTCGCATCAGTCAGGGGTTCACCGTGATCCGGAAAGAGTTGAACGCGGAAGGTGCGTTCGAGGGTTGCCGGTGTCATGTACTCAACGATTTCGTGCTCATGGAGACCAACTTGACCCCACGTCGATTCGAATGCGTTGATTAACTCTTCATAACTCAATGCCATACGTGCCTTATTCGCGCTCGGTCATCATCGGATGTATACGCTTTTATTCTATCATCTATCACACAAAAAAACCGCCTACAAAGCACAAGCATCACACAATGCATGCTATACTACATCGTAGATTACAACTTGGTGAACAGCGCATGTCAGTGACCATTATTACAACTCCACACCACGAGGCACACAGCAATTCACGCCATCCCGAGAATGCCGCGCGTGTCGACGCCATTCTGACCAAATTGCATCAATCTGCCTCGAGTTTTTGTCGCTTTGTGACTGCCACTGCGATTGCTCCGGACTGGCTCAAAACCGTCCACACTGAACAATACATCACCTGGCTCCAACAAAAAGTCGCCGGTGTCTCTGGTCAATACGGCTGGGTGGGTGAGGACACATACGTCACCGCAGCCACATTTGACGCCGCTCTTCAGAGCGTCAGTGCGGCCTGCACCGCCGTCGATACGACGATGCGTGGCGAGCGGGCCTTTGCGCTCGGGCGCCCACCAGGACATCATGCGACGCCGAGTAGCGCCATGGGGTTTTGTTTTTTTAATAACGTGGCCATTGCTGCACGTTACGCCCAACAAAAACACGGGCTCGCCCGCGTGGCGATTGTTGACATTGACGTGCATCACGGTAATGGCACCCAAGACACGTTTTATACCGACGACAGTGTGCTCTTTGTCTCGAGCCACGGCTCGCCGCTCTACCCGTTTAGCGGTACACTCAATCAAACCGGCAAGGGCGTAGGAATCGGCACGACGCTCAACATCCCGATGCCCGCCCAAAGTGGCGATACGGCGTTTCTACGCGCATATCAACAGATCGTTATCCCTGCATTACAGGCATTTAAACCAGATCTCATCCTGGTGTCAGCTGGCTTTGATGCGCATTGGGATGACCCCATCGGCAATTGTCGCCTCTCAGCACATGGGTATGCGGCCATCGTTGACACCTTGATTAGTGCTGCCAATCAGCTGTGTGGTGGGCGGATTAGTGCCATTCTTGAGGGCGGCTATAGTATGCCGGCTTTGGCTGCCTGTGGGCATGCGATTGTAGCACGATTAGCCAATTGCCCGCTCCCCGATGACACATTAGGGACGCGCCCGAGCAACCCAAACAGTGCGGACCAAACGATTTCGTGGTTATTGAATCATCATCCTCTTCTCCAACACGCCAAAGGAGTCTCGGCATGAGCGTTGCAGTGATTGATTATGGAGCAGGGAACTTACCCAACGTCGTGCGAGCGCTCCATCACTTGGGCGTGCCATTACAAGTCACTGATAACCCAGCCGTGGTTGCAAGTGCACCCGCGGTCGTGTTGCCGGGCGTCGGCGCCACGCTTGATACGATGACCACCCTCAAGCGCACCGGGCTCGACGAGGCCATCCGCGATGCCATCCAGCGCAACGTGCCGTTTTTGGGGATTTGTGTGGGGATGCAGGTGTTGTGTGCTAGCAGCGATGAGTTCGGTCGACATGCCTGTTTAGGCGTCTTTGACGGCAACGTGACGCGGTTCCCCGATACCGACAAAGTGCCTCAAATCGGTTGGAATCAAGTGCACTACACACCGACATTTACCCAACACCCGTTATTTGATGGGATTCCTGATGGTACGGACTTTTATTTTGTGCATTCGTACTACTGCGCTGTCAATCCTGCCATTGTCGCCGGCACCACGCAGTATTCGTGTGAGTTCCCCAGTGTGCTCGTGCGTGGCAGCGTGGCCGCCGCACAATTCCACCCCGAAAAAAGCGGTGCGGCCGGGTTGCGTCTGATGCGCAATTTTGTCACGCACATGGCCAAGATTGAATGCGAGTCACTCAATGTTTGAACTTTATCCAGCCATTGACATCCACCAAGGGCGCTGTGTGCGCCTCACCCAAGGTGATTTTGCCACGGCCAATGTCTACGACGAATCACCGGCCAACGCAGCACGCCGTTGGGTCGCCGAGGGTGCCACCCATTTGCACGTCGTTGACCTCGACGGTGCCAAGGCTGGACACCCAGTCAATCTCGAGGCGATTGCCGCCATTGCTCAGGCCGTTGATATCCCAATTCAGCTCGGTGGCGGGATTCGCACCCATGCCGATGTCGCGCACGTACGCGCATTAGGCGTCACCCGTGTTATCATCGGCACCAAGGCGGTGCAAGACGCACAATTCGTTGCTGATTTGGTTGCGACGCACGGCGACGCCATCATCGTTGGTGTTGATGCGCGTGACGGCTTAGTCCAAACCGCCGGCTGGCTCGATGGATCAGCAGTCCAGGCCAGTGATTTGGTCAATCAAATGGCCCTACTCGGCGTAGCGCGGATTATCTACACCGATATTAGTCGCGATGGCACGCTCAGTGAGCCCAACTACGAGGCCACTGCGGCACTTCTCTCACCGAATGGTCCCAAAATCATTGCATCAGGAGGCGTCAGCCGTACCGATCAACTCATTCGATTGGCACGGCTCGGTATTCATGGTGCCGTGGTTGGACGCGCGTTGTACACCGGCGCAATTGCACTCAAAGAAGCACTCCATACCTTACAACAGGAGAATGTATGACTAATTCAATGAACAGCATTAGCGACAAAATTGCTGATGAGCGTCAACGCGCCGCCGGGCAAGCCCAGATTGCCCAATTGCAAACCCAAATCGACGATTTGCGCCGCGCCATGAACGACCAAAACCAGAAATACCAGCTCGTGGTTGAGCAACTTCGCCACAGCGAGAGCCAAGTTGCTGAATTGCAAAACCAGTTCATACGCCAGGCCCAAGACATCACCCAGACTGTTGAAGGCTTTCGACGCGATATGAGCACCTTGCGCAAAGAGGTGGCCAGCAGCCTCGTCAAAATCGACGATGGCATCCGCCCGATCCGTGACATGCAAAATCAAATTCAAGAGTTGGCCGAGGCACGCAAAGCTGACCGCATTACTGTGGCCGGTTTGATTAATCGTCTGAATGAGTTCGACCAAAAAATCGGCTCGCTATTCGCGCTCGTCAAAGAGATCGAAGAGCGCTATCGTGCGCTCGTCAATCGTATCGAAACGCTCCAAGGCGCTGAGGACACACGGCGCACCGAGCTCCGCAAAATCCTCGAAGAAGTCCAAATTGAGAAGCAACACCTGCGCCGTCAGGCTATCGAGAACCAACAACTCGTAGCCGATAGCAAGTTGCTCGTCAGCGAGCAACAAAGCCGCATGCTCCGCATCGAGGACTTCCGCGCCCAAATCGACAAAGTCGTCAACGAGATGCCCGAGCAGATGGTGGCACTGTCAAACCGCATCACTGAGCTTTTGCAAGAAAGCAAAAAAATCGAGCGCACCTCAACCGAGCGCTTCTTGGTCAATCAACAGCGTATCGAAGAGATTCGCATCCAACAAGACGACAAAATTACCTCCATCCAGGAGATGGAAGATCGCCACATCCGCCAAATCACTGCCTGGATTGAACGAATCGACAGCCATGTGCGCGACCTTGAGCAACGCCTGACCAAAACCAGCAATCGGCTCGAGAATGCCCAGCATGAACACGTTGCACTGATGCAAGACATCGAAGAGCGTGAGATGGAGCTCCTCGGCTCACTATCCAAGACACTCAGTGGCATGCTCGACCGCATCAAAGCAGGCCATGCAGCTGCAGCCGAAGCCGATGGAAAGACACGCTAGTCATGCTCAAACGTCGCATCATTCCGTGTCTTGATGTCAAAGCTGGGCGCGTTGTCAAAGGCGTGTCGTTTGTCGATCACCGCGATGCCGGCGACCCGGTCGTACTCGCCGCCCACTACAACGACAGTGGCGCCGACGAGTTGGTCTTCTATGACATCACAGCCAGCTCCGATGAGCGCAATATCATGGTCGACGTGGTTGAGCGCACCGCCGCGCAAGTCTTTATCCCGCTCACCGTCGGCGGGGGCATCCGTACGGTTGACGACATGTATCGTATGTTGCGCGCCGGCGCCGACAAAATCTCCATCAACACGGCAGCCGTGCTTAACCCCCAACTCATCAACGACGGCGCCAAACGCTTTGGCAGTCAGTGTATTGTGCTCTCCATCGACGCCCGACGCGTGCCACATCCCGACAAATCGCCGCATTGGGAGGTGTTCACCCACACTGGCGCCAATGCGCGCTCCACCGGACTTGATGCCGTCGAATGGGCAGTACGCGGTGCCGAACTCGGCGCCGGTGAGCTGGTCATCAACAGCATGGATGCCGATGGCACCTATGCCGGCTACGACCTTGCACTCTTGCAGGCCATCTCGAGTCGGGTCGGCATCCCAGTGATTGCCTCGGGCGGGGCTGGCACACCAGATCACCTGTATGATGGATTGATGGTCGGTGGCGCCGATGCAGTGCTGGCCGCGAGTATCTTCCACTTCGGCAATTACACCATTCAACAGGTCAAAGACGAATTGCGCCTGCGTGGCGTACCGATGAGGTAGGATATGCACATCACGGTGCGCTATTTTGCTGGCCAACGCGATATCACCAAACACCAAAGCGAGCGCCTTGAGGTCGCCGACAACAGCACGCTCGCCTCAGTCTGGCAGCTCCTCGAGGCGCGTTATCCGGGGCTCGCGCCGTTTCGCGGCCGCGTCCTCTATGCCCAAAACGCCCGTTTTGTACCGGCCGAGACACCGCTCCACGACGGCGACACGGTGGCGTTTATTCCACCTGTCAGCGGCGGTACGTTTCGGCCGTTTGTGGTAACCACCGAACCACTCGACCCTGCGCCGCTGGTGGCGCATGTCAGTGCCGCCAACGTCGGCGCAATTGTCACCTTTGCCGGCACCGCCCGCGACCACTTTGGGGAGCGCGCCACCGCGCGCCTCGAGTACGAGGCCTATGTCGAGATGGCCGAACAGGTGTTGGCCGACATCGCCGCTGACGCTATCACGCGCTTTGGCGTGGTCAATGTGGCCATCCACCACCGTATCGGCATCCTCGAGATCGGCGAGACAGCCGTGCTCGTCGTGGTTGCATCCGCCCACCGCGGCCCAGCCCTCGAGGCCACCGGCTGGATCATGGATCGCATCAAAGAGATTGCCCCGATTTGGAAAAAAGAGCACTGGGCCGACGGTGACCAAGAGTGGATTGGCCACGAAAAGGATCGGTAAGACAAATTAATCCGCCAGTAGAGACGCAGCATGCTGCGTCTCTACTGGCGGCATCAATCCAATCCTGCCTACAACATCCCCTCGACTTCAGGGCTACACAGCATGGCCAACACCGCTTTGTGGGCGTGCAGACGGTTCTCAGCCTGATCAAAGACAATCGACTGCGGGCCGTCGGCCACACTCTCGGTCACCTCTTCGCCGCGATGCATCGGCAAGCAGTGCATGAATTTGACATTGGGGCGGGCGGCGCTCATCAACTTATCGGTAACCTGATACGGCTCAAGGGCATGAATGCGCTCGGGCACATCGGTTTGGCCCATGCTGACCCATACATCGGTGTAGATAACATCAGCGTTCGCCACAGCCTCATACGGGTCATCGGTAATCACCAACTCGGTCTCGTTTTGTTCGGCGAGTGCTCGTGCCTCAGCCACAATCAATCGGTCAGGAGCATAGTGCGACGGCGTGGCCACCGCAATATTCATGCCAGCCAATGGTGCCGCATGGAGCAACGAGTGCACCATGTTGTTGCCGTCACCGACGTAGGCCATCTTGACGCCACGAGTGCCACCAAAATATTCTTTGACGGTAATCAAATCGGCAATCGTTTGGGTAGGGTGGTGCATATCGCACAAACCGTTGATAATCGGTACCCGTGAGGCATCGGCCATCTCGGTCAAGACGCTATGGGCAAAGACGCGCGCCATAATCACATCGACGTAGCGCTCAAGTACGCGCGCCGTGTCGGCAATGGTCTCGCCACGCGAGAGTTGCATGTCGTTCGAGCTCAAAAACATCGCATGGCCACCGAGTTGGGTCATACCAACCTCAAAGGCACCGCGCGTACGCGTTGATGGCTTGAAGAACATCATGGCCAGCGTCTTGCCAGTCAATAAGGCGTGTGGCACACCACGGCGTAGTCGCCCTTTGAGCGTCAACCCAATGGTCAACAAATCAGCCATCTCCTGCTGAGTGACATCGTTCATCTTGAGCAAATCGCGACCATACAGTGAATGTGCCATCGTCAATACCCTTTGCTGATACTCACCGACGCTACGACAATCCAACGACTGCCGGCGCCGCGCTTCACCTCAAGCCTAATCAAACGTCACCGGCATTGTTGCATCACGGTGATGCGCAAAAAACACGTCAATTTGGTGTGGTTGCACCCGGTCAAGCGATAAATCAGGGATCTCGTGCCGGCCAAACCAGCCAATATCACTGGTCTCCGTGGTGATTTGCGCCTCGCCCCCTACCACCTCACACAAAAAGTAGATGATGTAGATGTGCCACGGGATAGGCAGATGCCCTTGCTTATCCCGATCGAGCACGGCAATCAATCGCGTAATTCGCACCTCGTAACCAGTCTCCTCGCGGACTTCTTTGATGCACACTTCAGCCGGAGTTGCGCCGACATCGGCCCAGCCGCCCGGTGGCGTCCAGCCGCCATCGGCTTTTTCGCGCACGAGCAATAATCGCTCTTGCGCATCAAAGACAATCGCCCGCACACCGACCTTGGGTGTGGCATAGCCGTGCTCCTGCGCAAATAACTCGCGAATCGGTTCAACCGGCATGCCACTCCCATGCGCCAGCATTTCGGCCGCAATGTCGCTCAACTCTTGGTAGCGCTCTTTGTCGTAGACGTCGCGGCCATACTGCAAACCACTCTGGGCAATTGCCTGCAACCGTCGCGTCCAGACCAACCATTGCGGCGTCATGGCTGTTCCCCCATCAACCCAATCAGAGATGCCCAAACGATACTAGCGCACACCCAAACAGGCCTCGGCAGCCTTAAGTTGATCGGCCACTGCCTGTGGTCCAGTTGCCCCTGGCACCGTACGCGCAGCCACTGATGCCGCCATGCTAAAACATTCAACTACATCGGCTTTGAATGTACTATCAACCGATTGGAACGCCTCAAGTGGCAGTTGAACCATCTTGATGCCACGCTCCTCGGCCATGCGCACCAGCTGGCCAACCACTTTGTGAGCAGTGCGGAACGGCACGCCGCGATCAACCAAATAATCGGCCACATCCGTCGCCAACATGGCATCGTCGAGCCCACGTTGGAGCGCAGCCTGATTGAACTTGGCAGTGGCCAAGGCCCCAGCCGCTACCGGCAACGTCAATTCGAGCGTACTCGCCGCATCGAACAGCGGCTCCTTATCCTCTTGCAGGTCTTTGTTGTACGCTGATGGCAAGCCCTTGAGCACCGTCAAGATGGTCATCAAACTACCAACCAAACGCCCCGATTTGCCGCGGGCCAACTCAAACGAGTCGGGGTTCTTCTTTTGGGGCATCAAGCTCGACCCGGTCGAATAGGCATCGGCCAGCGTCACAAAGCCGTACTCGGCACTCGAATAGAAGACCATGTCCTCGGACAAACGGCTGATGTGAATACCAATCATCGAGGCGCAAAAGAGGTATTCTGCAATGAAATCACGATCGCTGATTGCATCGACACTATTGGCTGAGATGCCCAACATGCCCAAATCAGCTGCCAGCGCATTGCGATCCACCTTGAGTGGCGTCCCGGCAATCGCACCGGAGCCCAGAGGCAAAATCGCCACCCGTGCATAACAATCCGCCAAGCGCTGACGATCGCGCTCCAGTGGCCAAAAATGGGAGAGCAACCAGTGGGCCAGCAAAATCGGCTGGGCGCGTTGTACGTGCGTGTACCCGGGGATAATCAAATCGCCGGCCGCCTTGGCCTGATCGACGATGGCCTGTTGCACCATGCGCACCGCCTCGTCAGCCCGGCGAATTGCCCCCATCGTCCACAAACGGATGTCGGTGGCGACTTGGTCGTTGCGACTACGCCCCGTGTGGAGTTTGCCAGCCACACCACCAACAATCTCACCCAGACGGCGCTCAACCGCCGAATGGATGTCTTCGTCGTCCGTTTTAGCCGGGAACGCACCACTCGCAAACTCATCGTAGACCGCCTGCAACCCGCGCAACAACTCATCACGCTCCGCCGTGGTAATCACACCGGCTACACAAATCTGTCGCGCCCACGCCATACTGCCCGTGATATCCTCGGCCCACATGGTCCGGTCAAACGGAAACGAGTTATTGAACTCGGCCATGCGCGCATCAAGGCCTTCACTAAATCGCCCACCCCACATCGCATACCCCCCATTCATTGGCCACAATCATTCAATACCGACTGCGTTTATTAGGTCGTGTAATGGGCGTTGACTTCGACGTATTCCTTACTGAAGTCACATGTCCACATGGTGGTCGCCGCCTGTCCCAAACCCAAATCGAGCGTAATGTAGACGTTTTCGCGGCGCAACAGGGCTGATGCAGCGTTCAAATCAACATCAAGCGGCATACCAGCTTTGACGAGGCGGATTTGCTCATCGCCGAGACCAAAATCGAGCGTCAATGTGTCGGGGTCAATTGCCGCACCGCTATAGCCGGCTGCACACACGACGCGCCCCCAGTTGGGGTCGTTGCCGTGAATGGCGGTTTTGACCAGCGGCGAGCAGGCAATACTATCGGCGACGCGATGGGCCATACGGTCGTCAGCAGCACCAGTCACGCGGATTTCGACAAGCTTGGTGGCACCCTCGCCATCACGGGCGATTTTTTTGGCCAAATCAACACACACCACGCGCAAGGCCTCAACAAACTCGGCAAACTCGGTCTGACCGATGGTCACGCCCGACACGCCCGAGGCCAGCAACAACACGGTATCGTTGGTGCTCATGTCACCATCGACACTAATACGGTTAAAGCTCATATCGCTGACGCTTTTGAGTGCATCGTAAAGCAGTGCCGGCTCAACGGCAGCATCGGTGGTCACAATCGACAACATGGTGGCCATGCCCGGGTGAATCATGCCTGCACCCTTGGCCATGCCGGCCACCGTAATCGTCTGCCCGGCCACCTGCATAGTGGCATGAGCGCGTTTGGGGTGCGTATCGGTGGTCATGATGGCTTCGGAGGCGGCGATGGCGTTTTCAGTCCAGGTATCAGGGGTGAATGAGGCAATGCCGGCGGTGACTTTGGTCATATCGAGTTGGCGACCAATCACGCCGGTTGAGAGTACCAGCACTTGATCGGCTGAGGCGCCAATCATGTCGGCGGCCAGCTGTGCCATACGACGTGCATTCACCTTGCCCTCGTCTCCCGTACAGGCGTTGGCACAGCCGGCGTTGGCTATCACCGCCCGCATGCGCTCAGCCGAGGTCGAAAGCACTTCGCGGTCATACAACACCGGCGCCGCTTTGACGCGGTTGGTGGTAAACACGCCCGCCGCACTACACGGCGCGTCAGCGACGATCAACGTCAAATCGAGCGCACCGTTCTTTTTCAGTCCACAGGCTGTCGCGACCGTGCGAAAGCCGGGGGCAAGGGTGAATACATCGTTCATGGTTTGTTACTTCCCGTCAACCAAGGCCTGCACCTTCATGGGCAGACCAAAGATCTTAATGAAGCCCTCTGCATCCTTCTGGTTGTAGGACTCACTCATGGTAAAGCTGGCGATGTCTGGGTTGTACAAGGTGCGATCCGCCTTGCGACCAACCAACATCGCATTACCTTTGTA
>JBKCLM010000037.1:0-6973 GCA_046300655.1 Chloroflexota bacterium
TACGCCGACCAACACACCGACCAATACCGCAACGCCGACGGACACCGCCACTCCTACCCATACCGCCACCCCAACCAACACGCCGACCAACACGCCAACGCACACCGCTACCCCGACAGATACCTCGACCAATACGCCAACCGACACCGCCACCCCAACCGATACCGCTACCCCAACCAAAACCGCCACCTCAACCAATACTGCTACGCCGACCCACACACCGACCAATACCGCAACACCGACCGACACCGCCACTCCAACCAATACCGCCACCTCAACCAATACTGCTACGCCGACCAACACACCGACCAATACCGCAACGCCGACGGACACCGCCACTCCTACCAATACCGCCACCCCAACCAACACGCCGACCAACACGCCAACCAACACCGCTACCCCGACATATACACCGACCAATACTGCTACGCTGACCAACACACCGACCAATACCGCCACACCGACGGACACCGCCACTCCTACCAATACCGCCGCCCCAACGAACACACCGACCAATACCGCAACGCCGACAGACACCGCCACTCCTACCAATACCGCCACCCCAACGAACACGCCAACGGTAACCAATACAGCCACAGCAACTCTCACGGCATCAATGACAAGTACACCCACGACCACCAGTGCAGTGACGGCAACGCGTACATCAATAACCATCCCCACAATGACGCCTGTGCCTGGTATTCGACACACGCTCACTGATGTATTGACAATCGATCGTGATAGTAATGGCCGTCCAAGCGCTGGTGATACACTCACCTACATAGCGACCATCAATAATACTGGTGGAAGCACCGCACGGAACGCTATTTTCAAAGTTACGCCTGACAGTAATAGCACGCTCATCGTCAATTCAGTTATTGTTGATCGTGGTGTTGTAGTCAGTGGTTTACAAGCTGGAGATAATAGTGTCACTGTGGTATTTGATACGCTGACGGTTGGTGAAAGCGCTACGATTCGCTATCGCGCAACAATTAAATCATCACTTCCTCCACGGACGATGTTTGTCTCGAGTCAAGCACAAGTCACCGCAGATAATATGGCCAACCGAATATCTGATGATCCGACAACGCTCAAAGTCGATGATGCAACCAATACGATACTGACAAATGACGCACAAGTTCAATTCTATTCGCGCGCCGAGCTCTTCAATGATGTTGATCGTGATGGGGTAATCAGCCTCGGCGACATCTTGAGATATCAGATTGACATTGACAACACCAGCTATGCAGACATGGCTAATATTATGTTGAGCAATACACCGAGCACATATACAACGCTCAACACCGGCTCGTTGTCAACGTCACAAGGCACGATTATCACAGGCAATACAATCGGTGATAGTCGTATCCAGATCAACCTTGGTTCGATTCCTGCCCAAACAGGTAGTGCACGCGTGATTTACTACGTCACTGTGACCAACGCAACCAGTGGCACACCTCTGTTTATCGAAAGCCAACCCTCGCTCACATTTAATGCCGTATCACGCACACTCACCATCGGAACAACGCAAACATTGTATGCAGACGATCCGAGTACTGACACTGTTAGCGACAAAACCACGCTCGTCATTGGTAGTCATCCGTTGATTACTGTCAGTAAACGCGCATTCCTTGCCATCGACGTCAATGCCAATGGCAAGGTCGATACCAATGACGTCCTACAATATCGTACCGTCATTAGTAATCGTGGCACAGCAGCACTTAGTAGCACGTTACTTAATGCCATACCCGATAGCAAAACGACATTGGTCATCGGGTCGGTCAATACAAGCACCGGTAGTGTCGTTTCGGGGAATACACCAGGAAATACTAGCGTAAGTATCAATACGGGCACCATCAACCCAGGTGACTCTATTGTGACGAACTATCGTGTCCGTGTGAAGAGCAGTGTGACAGGGTCAATCGTTGCGAGGGCCACTCTCTTCTCACCATCGTCTACCGTCATCAGCGACGATCCGACTACGGCTACGCGCGATGCGACGACTAGTACGATTGGTAGCACACCAACCAAAATCGAACTTACCGCGTTCAGTGTAATCCGCAACGGCAAAACGCATCTCATCCGCTGGAGCACCTCAAGCGAAATCGACACCTGGCGCTTCCGCATCTATCGCGTCAACGCCAAAGGCGTCCGCACCCTCGTCCCTGCCTGTAGCAACATCATATCCAAAGGCTCTGCAACCCGTGGTGCCAACTATGAATGTACCGACCGCATCACAAGTGCAACGACGTATGTCCTCGAAGAGGTCACACGCACTGGTGGCAGTACCTTCTATCAGACCAAGCTTCGCACCACAACGCGTGGATTGCCGTCCCCGCTCGATCAATCGTTTATTGTGCTTCCACCAGCCCCATAAACAATATCGCCCATGGATTGTCAAATCCATGGGCGATAGTATTCCTACTGTTGTAAATCCATCCACCTTACGAGCTCATCACGCGTCGATACAAACGAGTCGTCTCGACTGCCACACCATTGCCCATATGATGATTCACCAAATGCTCACACGAATGATAGACGCGCCGGACCATCTCTTGATTGCCGGTTGCCTGATAGGCCTGCATCAACAACTGATGCGCTGACTCAATTGCAAGTTCAAGCTGAATCATGCGCCACATTCGTTCAATCAACTCGGTATATAAATGCATCGTCAGCAATATGTGGCCAAGCCGAATCCCGACATCAGTGTAATCACAGGCAAATTGCTCACGATAACCAAATGTCCAATCAATGTCGGTGTAATGCATCAGAAAATGCCCCTGATAACAATCCACTGCACGCCGCAAATACGGCAACGCCTGCTTGGCATCATGGAGCCGTCGCGCACTTGCAACAGCAAGACGAAATTCATCAACATCAATCTGCGTATCCGTCGCGATATTCAACCACACCGTCTGGTTATCCGATCCAACGAGTTGTGTATCGCCCGATATACTCGCAAACGCCTGGCGCAAGCGATATAGCGATACGCGCAAGTTGTTCGCCGATGATTCACCATCACAGTCAGGCCACAATGCCTCACACAGCGCACCACGTGCCATCTGGTGTCCATCATGACTGACTAACAACAAAAACAAATCACGGGCGCGTTGGCTGCGCCAGTGATGTTTGGCCATCTCGACATTGTGGTAGACGCAACGCACATGCCCAAATGTACGAATCTGGAATGGTGCGACATGAGGACCGATGGGTTGGGAGATACGCTGACGCGGTGTGGTATGCATCTGACACCCTCCTTGGCTTTTCACCAATGCTGTGTGGCTGATAGTCATAGCATATGCAGTATCATGGCGTTTGTGTATCCCCCAACCCCCCGAATTTATATCCCCTGTTTTTGGTTTTTTTCACAAAATCAACAAATCTGGAGGATAATTTTGCCGGCATTGGCATTTGCTTCCATGTGCTGATGGGCAGCAACCACATCCTCAAAAGCAAACACGCGATCGACAACCGGCACCACAGCGCCACTGCTAAACCGTGGCAACAACCATGCGCTTGCCTCTGCCACCAATGCGGCTTTCTGTGCCGCCGGAGTCCGCCGGAGCGTCGTCCCTTTGATGGTCAGACTCCGTGTCAACACCGGCCCCAAGTCAATCTCGCCCTTAGATCCCATCAGAAAGCCCAACAGCAACATCCGACCACCATTCGCCATCATGGTACAGTTATCAGCCCACGCAGGAGCCCCCAGCATATCAAGGACGACATTGACGCCATGCCCAGCAGTTGCTTGACGCACCGCCTCGGCATGCGGTCCCCCTCGTGAGTCACGTACCATATCGGCACCAAGCTGCGCACACAAGGCACGCTTTTCATCATTGCTCGCAGCTGTGAGCACGCGCGCGCCCCATTGTTTGGCGAGTTGAATCGCGGCCGACCCAACACCGCTCGCCCCTGCATGAATGAAAATCGATTCACCGGCTATCAAATTGCCAAGCGTAATCAGATTGAGCCATGCCGTCAAAAACGCCTCAGGAATCGCCGCTGCATCCGTACTCCGCATCCCGTCAGGCACAGCCATCGCCTCATTGGCTGGCACACAGGCGTACTCGGCATAGCCGCCACCCGTCACCACTGCCATTACGCGATCGCCAACTACCCATGTGCCAGCCGGGTGTACCACCGTACCAACTACCTCAAGCCCCAAAATTGGTGACGCACCAGCTGGAGGTGGGTACCCACCACGCCGTTGCAATAAATCGGCCCGATTAAGGGCTGTTGCTGCAACCTTGACTAACAACTCCCCATCGCGGGGAGTCGGTGTGGGCAAATTGACGATGCGCAAATCGGTGGCCTGTGCGGGCGGCGTAAAGTCGACCGCCCGCATTGCTTCAGGAATGCTTACCATGCCCAGCCCTCATCGCGTGAGGCCCAGAGTAAGCCGCGCTCAACGATTGTACGCGCTTCAATCACATTAAAGTCCTTGGCCACGTGACCGAGCGACGTGTAGAACACGCGCCCCTTGCCCCAACGGCGCTTCCAAACATATGGCATCACCGTGCCGTTAATCCACTCACAATACTTGTCGCTGAACGTCGTCGTGGCTAAGACCTCGTTACCTGGATCGACATGCATGTAATACTGCTCGGAGTGCATATCAAAATCGCTCAAGCCAGCCATAATTGGGTCGCTATGCTTGGTGATATTGACACGGTAGTCAATAATATTGCCGGGGTGTGCTACCCACTGGCCACCAACCATGAACTGATACTCGGTGTTGTTGCGGAACGCGTCGGCCATACCGCCATGCCATCCTGCATACCCGACGCCCGAGGCAATGGCATCGAGCAGACCTTTCTCTTGCTCACGCGTAATCGTGCTCATGGTGTACACCTGATTGATGACGCTGTACGACATCATCTTTTCGGTGTCGAGATAGGCATCAAGGGAATCCGAGATGGTTACGTCGTAGCCGTTTTTGACCAAATGTGGCGCAAAAATATCGACACACTGCTTGGGCTCATGACCGTCCCAACCGCCCCACACGAACAATGCACTTTTCTTCATCGTTGATACCTCGTTGTATATCGTCACATGACACAGGTATCATACTACAGTTGTTGATTCCACAATACAACGAGGGTGTACCACCCATATCAGCTAATATGGGCTGTAGATGAACCCAATATCATCCCCAACCGTAATCACATTCCAATCTGGGGCGTCTGATAACAGCACCATTCGACGGGTCTCCGACGGCACCGGCACAAAGACAACCCGATACGTGTTTTCAGGAAGAGTAACCCGCCACTGATAATTCTGTGTCTGCGTACCTGGTTCAAATGCGACTGGAATTGTGGCGATAACCGTGCCATCGCTTTGCATGACGACTATCTGTGCAAAAACCGACTGCGATGCCTCGAAACGAAACTCCATCCGTTCACTCACAGACGTCAATAGCAATAACGGTCGTGCCCCACGAAAAAAACCAATTCGCTGATAATCTTCCACCCACCCTGGTGTCGTCGTATACACATCCTTGGCAATCTTCAGCGCATTACGCGGTTGGAGCTCGATACGGGCAATCTCCGAATCTATCGGAAACTCCCACACATATGTATTGGATTCAACATCCCAGACAAATGCTGTATCAATACTCTCTATCCGTTGTTCGTTCGTATCATATAAATGAAGTTGACTAAACACATCATACGAAGTCGATAGTTGTATCATCGTATTCTGCTGATCTCCTACATGGTTGGAGTCAAGAAGAACAGCTAGCACACGTTCAAACCCAATCTGTGTTGTCGCATCGAGTATCTGCCATTGCGGTACATACGAATGTATCTCGAGACCTTGTGGGATCGGTTCAGTCATCGATAATTCCACCCGTTGAGTGGCACGTGGTATGGTTGTCTGCCAAAGATAGGTATTCGCTTGCGTATCAAATACAGCAGGAATCGTGGTAATCAACACCCCATTCGCATCAAATGCACGCAATTCATCGACGCCATCAAACGTCATTGATATCATCACCTGCGTGGTATCAGCCTGATCAGTGGCAAAATCAAGATGTACAGTTGGTTGTATGGCACAGCACGACATCTGTGGAATGGCAACCACTGCACACATTCCTAATCCCAAAAGTACCGCAACAATACTCACGATGATTATGCCTATACGGTTCATGTGATGATCCTTGAGCAGTATGAGTGTGTGTGCCTCAACTCTACATGCACAACCATCACTACATCATCGATACTCACGAACTTCCCACATGACAACATCATGTACCCCATCATGCCTGTGGTATGATTTTGGCAATACCCTAATAAAAGGAATGATGCACGATGACGCAACCTACCGTGGGATTTATTGGGCTGGGCATTATGGGGCGGGGCATGGCGCGCAACATCGCCAACGCCGGCTTTCCGCTCTTCGTTTATAACCGTACTGCCAGCCGTATGACCGAACTCGCCGATGTCGGTGCCAAAGCAACCACATCACCTGCTGATTTGGCACGTCAATGCGACATCATCATCACTTGCGTCAGCGATACACCCGATGTCGAGGCGGTTATCACCGGTCATGACGGTGTCATCCACGGGCTCAAGCATGGTGCCCTCGTCATCGACATGAGCACCATTAGTCCACAAGCCACTGTCTCATTGGCCGAGCAAATTCGTGCCCACGGCGGTAGCATGCTTGACGCACCAATTAGTGGAGGCAGTGAGGGCGCTGCTAAAGGCACATTAAGCATTATGGTCGGCGGCAGTGAGGTTGATTTCAATCGGGCGCTCCCCGTTTTTCAGGCGATGGGCAAAAACATCGTGCATGTCGGTCAACAAGGTGCCGGTCAAACCGTCAAACTGGTCAACCAAATCTTGGTGGTTGGCAATGCCCTAGCCATGAGCGAGGCCTTGCTTTTTGCCCAGGCCGGTGGTGTCGACCTGCAAAAAGCGCTGACCGCAGTCAGTGGTGGCGCCGCAGGCAGCTGGATGCTGAGCAACCGCGG
>JBKCLM010000038.1:0-4063 GCA_046300655.1 Chloroflexota bacterium
ATTAAATAATTACATTTTCTTAAAATTTTAATTATATTATACGAAAATAAAAATTAATAATAACGAAATTATTATACATTTATACTCACATAAATTTCACAAAAATTACGCACTGTCATAAACATACCCCACATGTGACGCTCATACGAATTGTCCTGTGTCAAACTAATACTCCATCCACGTGCTAGCGCATCTGCACGATCCCCTCGATAGCACTTTGACACTCTAGTCGTTGGAGTTGCAGTTAGAGGGGGAACAACTAGTGGAGATGGGGGCACAGTTGTCCCCCCATCTGCAGACGGTTACGTGTCAACCGCCATAAGGACACTACGCGTAACAACACAGTGAAAACCACCTCTCTGCGCCTCCGCGCGATCACTGTGTGACTACTGGAACCACAATGGGCGCCGCAAGCGACGCCCCTACACAAACCACCTCTTGTTGGGACTAGTGTTGGTAGGGTTGGGGGATGCAGATGGGGGCACAGCTGTGCCCCCATCTGCATCCGTTTATATGTCAAACCACCACCAGAGTGCTAACTGTGTGACTGTTGGCACCACAACGGGCGCCCCTGCGACGCACTTACACGTCATCAATATCCGGAATTACCCCATCCAAACTCTTGAGCGTGTCCCAGACCTCACGGCGACGCTGGCCAAACTGCACCCGCCTGATCAACCCCTCGGGCACGCCCTCAATGAACGTCGGCTGGCTCCCCCAGGCCGGAATTAGCTCGGGCGCGCGCACCATGAACAATTCGTTTTTGGCGCGAGTCAGCGCCACGTACAACACGCGCCGCTCCTCCTCGAATTCTTCGTCGCTCTGCGCCCGACTGTGCGGGTACTGCCCCGCATCAAGCCGCGCCACATACACCACATCCGCCTCGGTCCCCTTGGCCGCATGCACCGTGGCCAACACCAGCGCATCGCTGGGCGGCGCAATCAGACTAGCATGCAACGGATCCAGCACGAATTCCTCGATGAATGCATCAAGGCTCCGAAAGCGCTGAGCCACCCGCGCCAACAACTCCAAATCGCGTCGGCGCTGCTCCCACTGCTCGTACTGGTATTTGACGCTGAGGAGCGGATCGAGTGCCTGCATCGCCGCCTCAACTTGCGCCACCGGCGTCGGCGCCGCGTTGATAAGGTGCATCAACGGCATGGCCGGTCCGCCCGGCTCCGGTTTGGTGCGGTACAAGAACTCTGCCGCCTGCTCGATGCTTTCGCACGCACTAATCTGCTGCACCCAACGCTCGGCCGTGCGATCGCCGACCCCTTTCCAAAAGGTCAAATAGCGCATCCAGGCCACGTCATCGTTCAGGTTGACGCGCACGCGCAACAGCGCCAGCAAATCGCGCACATGCGCCGCTTTGAGCAGGCTCGTGCCCCCCACAAAGACATACGGAATATTACGCTCAATCAGCGCCGACTCAATCGGCCGCGCCGCATACGCCGTGCGCACCAGCACCACCATCTCGCTCAAGGCGAGTCCGGCAGCCTGGCGCTGCGCCACGTCGCTAGCAATCCACAACCCCTGGGCCAAATCGTCGTCGCAATCGACCATCACCGGCACCGTGCCGCTGCCACGGGCGGCATAGAGTTTCTTTTTGTAGGGCAATGGCGACTGCTCGAGCAACCAATTACTCACATCGAGGATCTCTTGGGTCGAGCGATAGTTTTCGGTCAGACGATAGGTTGAGGCCCGGTTAGGCCCGATTTTGAAGATATCGGCAAAGTTGTGCACCGTGCGAAAATCCGCCCCGCGAAAGGCATAAATGCTCTGTGCATCATCGCCCACACAGTAGATCTGCGCATGATGGCGCATCGCCCGCAACAATAACCATTGCAAGGCACTAGTATCCTGAATTTCGTCGACCAGCACATGCGTAAAGCGCGCCATAATCCGCTTGCGCACAGCCTCTTTGGCCACCAGTACCATTGTGCACCGGCGCAAAATATCGTCGTAATCGAGGTAGTGCGCCCGTTGTTTGCGCGCCTCGTAGGCCTCATACACGGCGAGCACCTCGTTGAGCTGCTTTTCGTCGAAGATTTTTTGTTGCTTGAGATAGTCCGACACCGGGATATTGGCATTGCGCGCATACGACAACCACGTCACCAACTGCGCCGCTTTGGGCAAGGTGTTGTTGCGCTCGTTGGCGTCGTTGGGCAGGAGCGCACCGCGTGCGAGGCGCATCAACTGCTCACGGTCATCCTCGTCAATCACGGTAAATCCGCGCATCTCAAAGCTTTCGGGCTCGATACGCATAATATCCAGACAAATCCGATGGAACGTGCCGATGCGCACTTGATCGGCAATATCGCCGACCTCGCGCACCATGCGCTCGCGAATCTCACGCGTGGCTCGGCGCGTAAACGTCACCATAATCATCGGTTCGGGCTTGACGCCACGCTTAAGTAGCTCGCACGCCCGGGCAATCAAGGTGCTCGTTTTGCCGGTGCCGGCTCCCGCCAACACCAATGCATGCCCTTGGTCGTGGGCTGCCGCCGCCCGTTGTGCTTCGTTTAATTGCATGGGCGCATCCTCCTGCACGCTCTCCATGCATTATAAACAATCGGCTCATCACCCGACAGCATTAAAATGCGCCGATTTGTAGCGTTCAATCTTCTCTTTGGGGCCCATATGCTTGCCGGCATGATCACTTAGCTTGACGGTAGCCACCCCATCAGCGCTGATTGTTTTCATCACAATATTCAGCGGCGTCAGGCCCACATCGTTAGTCAAATTGGTGCCCCAGCCGAACAACACATTAATCCGCCCCTCAAAGCGCCGGTACAGCTCCACAATCCGCTCGACGGTCAGGCTATCGCTGAACACAATCGTCTTGGTGCGGGCATCAATCCCATGCCGCTGATAAAAGCCAATCACGCGCTCGCCGAACGCCAACGGGTCGCCTGAGTCGTGCCGCACCCCGCGCCATTGTTGGGCTTGTGTGGCCGTAAAGTCATGAAAGAAAAAGCCACTGCCGAAGGTGTCCGTCAATGCAATCGACAAATCGACCCCATAGCGTGCATACCAATCATACAAAAAGCGCTGATGCGAATGGCGTATATCGTGCCCGTGATGCTCAGCCACCGCCGCATACACCATCGGCATCTCATGGGCAAATGTGCCAATTGGGCGCAAACCAAACCGCTGCGCCAGCGCCACATTCGACGTACCGATCAGCTGACTGGGGCACTGTTGCTGTAGGCGTGCGACCACCTGCGTCTGCCAATCAAAGCCAAAGTGCCGGCGCGTGCCGAAATCAACAATCTTGATACCCGGGTATTGTTGCAACAGTGCGATTTTGGCATCAAGCCGACGCATGCCCTCGGCATATACGTCGGCCAGATTAAGCCCATGCTGACGCACATACCCGGCAAAGTAGTGCTGATTGATGGCACTCATCACCACCGTCTCCCAAAACGTCACCAGCGGCCAAGCGCCACTCGTCTGCACGCGTAAATCATCATCCACCCATACATCCACTGCCGGTAACTGCGCCTGCGCCAACCAATTCACATACGCCGGCGCAAACACCGGCGCGCCCTGACTCGTGCGCAAGCCGGCCAAGTACGCCAGCTCGTCGGCGCCAAAGCCACGCTGACGCACGGTATCAAGATCGTGCCGCAACGCATCAAGATCAATCATGTCGGCCAGACGCACCGCACTGCGATTGATCAAGCCAAACGTCACCTGCACATCGGGCATTTGCTCATACTGCAGTTGCGACATGGTAAACTTGTAGTAATCAAGCCCGGCACTCAACGTGGTCACGTGTGGGTGCGTCATTGTGGTCATCTCCTGTGTCATTTAGCGCACCTGCCACACATCAGTTGATTGTGCCACGGCCACACCCATCTGCCCAAACCGTGCCACCATCGCCTCGCCAGTAGCAGCTGCCACTGGACGCGTCGCATCTAGGAGCACCACCACGGGGATACCGACCTTTTGCACCATATCCAGCGCCGTACTACCCACACAATAATCGAGGGCCAGCCCAGCCAAATAGAGCGTCGTAATGCCCTGTGCACGCAGCACATCAGGCAATCGTGCACCACTC
>JBKCLM010000039.1:0-9066 GCA_046300655.1 Chloroflexota bacterium
GAACCGTAATAAGCCAGTTATTTGAACCGGTGGTGTGGACAACAGTCGCAGCACCATAAGCGCCTGCGCTTACCGTTCCCAAGGCAAAGTCGGTGTCAGGCGTGGCATCGCCCTCTGCCATTTGGAGCATGATTTTGGTATTGGCGGCAACACGACCGTTGATGCGGATGTTAATCGATGGTGGCGCAGATGTTTCGTTGCCACCGGTATCACGAGAGGTGCCAAAATCGATGATAGGACTGAGCCCGACCTCGATGCCATCAAGTAGATTGCCGCCGTTGTCGCCTGAACCATAGATAGCAGCAAAGCCGAGGTTACGGACGCCACTCCAGCCTGAAGCTGGGAGTGTATGGGTACCGCTATATTCACCCCAAACACCCACATCGCTCGATGCTGCGCCAGTAGTGCCTGGTGGTGTGGTGTAATTCACTGAGTCGTATGAAAATCCTGTATGTGCGACTGCAATCGTCGCCCGCGAAAACGCATTCGAATCTGAGGTTGTTTTTGCGTACATAATTGGACGATAGTATGAGTCCCCAGGTAATGATGTCTTCACGCCATCATTCGGTAGACTAGCTGGGATGCCGAATGAAAACTGCATGATGTCATCTTTTGACCACATAAGTGCTTTGTGACGGAATTTAAACGCGATGACGTCACTATTCGAGACACAAATTTTCTGGTAAATAAAGGTTTTCACGTTTGCATTGAGTTCAGCAAACTTTGTTCCTTGAAAAGCATCATTACCAGCATTTAGACCGGTTTTCTGGATTTCAATCACGCGTGCATTGCTCTGATTGCCGGGTTGCCCTGCACCATTACAGTTGGTTTCGTTGATCTCAGGATGGGCTGTATACCAGCCACGCATTTTGGTCTGATTAATGTAAGCCCATCCACTTGGCAACGACCAACATGTGGAGTAAAAATCAGAATCTTCGAACGATGTGTTCGCGTAGGTGCGCAGACCTTGCACGCCGTTGCCGACTGGATTGCTGGTTGTTGGGATAGAACGGGTTCCGTCAGTGCGCCGTTGCGCATCATTTGCACTTAATGGATAGAGCGTTGTGTTATCTACGGACTGCTCATCCTCTGCATGCACCGTCAACGGTGCATGCAGGAATGTTGCTGCAATAACGCTCATGAGTATAAATGCGGTCAAAGTGCTACGCCATGTATGTGTATTCATGCGATGCATGTAATTCCTCACTGGCAATTATCTTATGGGCGGCGAGTTGGCCGTGGTGTAAAGGTTGGTGGTGCTGGTGTCCAGGTTGCTGGAGCGGGAGAAGGAGTGACAACTCCGGTATTCGTAGCAGTACGTGATACGCGCGCACCGTGCATCCCAGAACCAGTAGTCAGAATAGATCCGTCGGCATATGCGACCACCGCATTAACATACCCAGCCTTCACCATGATTGCATCTGAACGCTCCTGCGCTATATTCAGTTGTCCAAATGCATCACTGCCCCAAACGAACACACGCCCTTCATTATCACGCGCAATCGAGAACTGACGACCGGCACTTATCTCGACGATATTCTTCAACTGTTTGACGTTCTTACATTGGCCGACAATTTGCTTACTTTCGGAATTGTCTTGCCAACATACAACGGTACCATCGCGTTTAAGTGCAAGTGAATGATCGAACCCAGCACTGATTGCAGTGATGTCACGTAGCAGTGCGACTAAACGTGGTTGGGATACTGTTGTTTTGCCCCATGTTGCTACGGTACCATCGCTCTGTAACGCTAATGAGTGTTGATGGCCTGCGCTAACTGCAATTACGGGCTTGAGTGTCCGTGGCACACTGGTTTGCCCCATATTATTACGACCCCATGACACAACCGTTCCGTCGAGCTTGAGTGCAACAACGTGTCCAAATGACGCTGAAAACGTCTTAATACGACTGTTCGCAGCAGTTGGAATTGTGAGCTGACCGAAATCATTGCTCCCCCAGCCTACTAACGTGTTGTTGGTTCGCAATGCCATCGACCAGTTCGAGCCGACCTCTACCTCGCGTATAGATGTGCCAAACAAGAAGCTGGGAATAGTGCTCTGACGTCTGTTGTTGAGACCCCAAGTGACCATGTTACCGTTAGTGGTTAACCCGAGCACAAACGACTGTCCTACAGCGATGTCAGTGATGGCAAGTGGGTTTGCTGTGGATGTGGGTGATGGTGTGTTTGTGTTTGATGGCGTCAACGTGTTTGATGGTGTGCGTGTGTTTGACGGTGTGAATGTCTCCGTCGGTGTGTTGGATGGTGTGCGTGTGTTGGATGGTGTGAGTGTGTTTGTTGGTGACAGTGTTGGACTCGGTGTGCGCGTAAATGTTGGTGAAGAATAGGTAAACGTTGTGGTATTACTGACAATCGCATTGTCCGTTATACCTGTATCAGCTGAAACATTTGATGCGTCAATTGTGTAGTTACCTGCTATCGTACTGGCAACGTCTACCTCAAGCAAACAACTTGTCATCGAACCCATATTTACACCCGACACGGTGATAGTTGTACCTGAACCGGATGCAGTACCAGTACAATTTGTGTATACAGCGCCTGCAGTTAGGTTTGTCGGAAGTGTAAATGTAAATCCGATACCTGATGCACTACTTGACGTGTTGTTGATCAACGCGAGGTTCAATCTGCCTAATGATGTCACTGTGCGATTTGCCCACAGTGCGTCCAATGTAACTTCTTGCCCGCCAACATATGTGATGCTGTTGACGTTGTATGTGCCAGCTGAGCTACCAATGTTTTGTTGAACCATCAAACCTACATCGAGTGGATCCCCATTTGTTGCCTGAGCCTCCGCACGATAGCCGATATTATTACCTGCAGTAACTTCGTCATAGCTATAGTAGTAACGCTCAGCGACTGCGCCATCAAAGATAGCCATATTGCTATCAGCGAAAACCTCTTTGATGCCAATGACGTTACCAGATGCAGTATCGATGTTTTGTACGTTACGGACTGGTGCGTCAAAGTATGCTGCTACACCAGTATCAGCCTCGTATGGAGCAGCATCTCCACCCTTATAAAATACAACGTTTGCGGTGTTACCAGCAGGGATGATAATTTCGTAGTCATCCTCGTAGTATTTGTTTGGATGTGTGTATGTGATCGTGCGTTTCACGGTATACGTTCGACCACCTACACTCACCGTGTAAGTCATTGCTGCGCTGCCGCTACCACTCGTTGCACCACCTGATATACTTGCCGTTCCTGTTAACCCAGAATAGGTGAGATTGGTGAATTTGTTTGCCTCACTTAGCTCAAGCGATGCATTCGAGCCATTAAATGAGGTATATAGCGTTCCACCGATATTAAGATGAAAGCCAAAGTCGCCATTTGAGAACAGGAACTTCTTACCGTCATAAACAAGCTGCTCACCTGAGTCTGCAACGTTAAACGTTAATTTGATTCCGTTCGTCGTATTTGTGCCACCACCACCATTAATCGTCAACATCGCCGAACTGTTTGGAGCAGCGGCCTGCGCTGGATAAATTGAGTACACTACTGTCGCAATCAATACTATCGTAGCAAGCAAATGTGTGAGTTTTGCGTTACGCACAATCTCTCCCTCTTGTAGGCAAATATACACTGAGTAATTTGATGAGTATGAATAAATTGATTATATGAATTTATAAACCGATGTCAAGTGAATAACATATTTGTTAGTAATATGTAAATGAATTTGTGTGGATATTGCATAAGAATACGAAAATGTTCTGCAGATATTAAAACTCAGAATAGTCTCATAATCAAATTTGTGTGAGTCATCGATGAGATGATACGATTGAGAATATTCATTTGAAAGGTATCGATAAATACTTTAAGGTACAAATAGTACATTAGTTACTCAAAACGGAATCTGGGGTATATACTGAAAGAAGTTCAGGTTCGATATGGGCGTTATGTGTGGTAAGGGTTCGCAAATATGCAGGAATTGAATATTATTGCGTCGATGTTGATTGATGATAGGGTGTAGTACTTTTCACAGGTGACGCCCGCGCATTAGCTTGTGTCGCTGAGGTGTTACAGTACCGTACGCAGATTCCCAATTTGATCTCACCAAACTTAAAGTTGTAGTGTTGTACCGCTCCAAAAATTGACAATGGTGTGACATTATTGGATATCAAGGCAAATGCTTAGTTTGCACATTCGCCAACGGTATCGCAAGATCGCAAGTTTGTTGTACCCTAACGCTAGTCCAGTTTGTGTGGTTGTCTCGGTTTCGTAAATCCTAGTAGATAAAGGAGTATACATGTCAACTGAATTGCAGCAGCTCAAAACGCATCTTGCAGAACTCTCCGATATTAATGCAGTGGTTGCGTTGTTGGGGTGGGACCAGGCGAGCATAATGCCAGCAGGTGCCGGTGAGGGGCGTGGACGCCAAATGGCCTACATGTCGCGGTTGAGTCATGAGAAGTTTACTTCGCCTGAGATTGGCCGATTACTTGATATGTTGCAAAAGCAAGCTGAGTCGTGGGATCCAGATAGCATTGATGCCGCATTAGTTCGTGTGACAGCCAAAGACTACGCACAGGCAACGCGCATTCCGACGGAGTTTGTCAGTGCATTTACTGAGCACTCTAATCAGAGCTATATGACATGGGCTGCAGCACGCCCTGCAAATGATTTTCGTAGCGTAGTGCCGGTCCTTGAGAAGACAGTTGAGATGAGTCGACAAATTTCGCGATACTACGGCGAGGGGGCACACGTCGCTGATGCATTGATCGACTTGTCGGATAGCGGTATGACGGTTGCTACGCTACGACCACTGTTTGCCACGTTACGTGAGCGTCTGGTGCCACTAGTCGAAAAGATTGTAGCCCAAGCTCCTGCTGATGACTCTTGCTTGCGCGGTCCGTTCCCAATTCAAGCGCAGCTCGACTATGCAGCCAAGTTGGCGGCGCATATTGGATATGACATGAATCGTGGGCGCCTTGATACTGCGCCACATCCTTTTTGTGCTCCTTTGCAGTATGGAGACGTGCGTATTACCACACGGGCGCGTGAAGATGACCTTGGCGATGCGATTTTTAGCGTTATCCACGAGGTCGGTCACGCTATGTATGAACAGGGTGTCGCCAAAGAGCTTGACGGAACGTCGCTCGCATCAGGAACATCAAGTGGTGTGCACGAGAGTCAATCACGTTTGTGGGAGAATATCGTTGGTCGGTCAAAATCATTTTGGCAACAAAACTATCCTGGCCTACAAGCCGTATTCCCAGTACAACTCGGCAATGTATCACTCGATACGTTCTACCGTGCTATCAATAAGGTGTCGCGATCGTTGATCCGTACTGATGCCGATGAAGTGACCTACAACTTGCATGTGATTGTCCGCTTTGAACTAGAACTAGAGTTACTCGAGGGCACTTTGGCGGTCAAGGATTTGGCTGAGGCATGGCACGAGCGTTACCAAAAGGCA
Organism: Chloroflexota bacterium; assembly: GCA_046300655.1. Classification (GTDB taxonomy): domain Bacteria; phylum Chloroflexota; class Chloroflexia; order Chloroflexales; family Roseiflexaceae; genus UBA965. The sequence goes on from JBKCLM010000039.1 coordinate 5,434, forward strand.
CTTGGGATTACTCCACCCGATGACAAAGATGGTGTGTTGCAAGATATCCACTGGTATGCCGGTACCGTAGGTGGTGCATTCCAAGGCTATACCATTGGCAATATCATGAGCGCACAGATTTATGAGGCTGCATTAACCAAGGACTCCACTGTAGCGCCAGCAATTGCGCAAGGTGATTATCAGCCGTTATTGCGCTGGTTGCAGACGAACTTGTATGCCACTGGGCGCCGCTACGATGCGCCAACGACGCTCAAGCGCGTAACTGGCCAAGAGTTGTCAGTCGAGCCGTATTTCCGCTATTTGTCAGGTAAATACGCTGAACTATATTCGATTTAAATCAGTTTAATTGCACTCGCGCCGGTATTTGCAATAGTGCAATTGCCGGCGCATTGTATTGTAGTTGGAACATTAAATAGCGGTTGTGCGTCTTGTGTATAGTGAAGCAGAAGGAGTGGACAGATGAGTAAGACGAGTATTGTAGTGTTGTTTTTGGTGACGATGGTGGCCGCTATTGTTGGAGCGTTGTTGCCGAACTTATTGGTGCGACCAGTGACTTCTATGACAACAATGGCTGGTGCATCGTCAATGCGTCAGTTGACTGTTAATTCGTCGGGTTCGGTTTACGCTACTCCTGATCAAGCAACAGTTCAACTAGGAGTGACATCACAGGCGAGTACCGCTGCTGAAGCACTCAAACAAAATAGTACAGATACAACTGCGGTGATTGATGCCATCAAAAAGTTAGGTGTAGACGCCAAAGATATCAGTACTAGCAACTTTAATGTCTATCCAACCTATGATTCAGCTGGGACGCGTATAAATGGCTACCAGGTGAATAACTCAGTGACGGTAGTTATTCGCGATATCGCATCATCAGGCACATTGCTTGATCAGGTGGTGACTGCAGGTGCCAATAATATTAGTGGCTTGAATTTTGGCATTGCTGATGCGAGTCAATATCAGGCTGATGCACGAGCCAAAGCCATTGAGACCGCGCGCGCCAAAGCCGAGGCTATGGCTAAGGCTGCCGGTGTGACTTTGGGCGATATTATCTCGATTAATGAGTCGGTCAACTATCAGCCAGAGATGCCGTATGCCCGTGGCATGGTCGCTGATGCCGCCATGGCAGTACCAGTTGAGACTGGACAGCAAGAGGTGTCAGTATCTGTGACGATTGTGTACGAAATTCGTTAACTGGATTTGACGTATGTGTGAGTGTGGCGACAAGTGTTTTACACTTGTCGCCTTTTTTCCTAAAAGTATGGAATAAATTGCGTTAAGATACACGTATGAATAACGAGTAAAAGGGGTATGTAGTGTTTGTGCCAGAAGATCATTCACATCGTCGTTATAATCCGCTACTTGATGAGTGGGTATTGGTGTCACCGCACCGTACTAAACGTCCATGGCAGGGCCAAGTTGAGTCATTAATTGATGAACAGCGTGTCACATTTGATCCAACCTGTTATTTGTGTCCCGGTAATCCACGAGTTGGTGGTATAACCAATCCTACATATGACGATACGTATGTGTTCGTTAATGATTTTGCCGCATTGCAAAGCGATGCACCAGCTGGTGGAACGCACGATGGTTTGCTCCGAGCTGAGAGCGAACGCGGTATATGTAAGGTCATCTGCTTTAGTCCACGTCATGATTTGACGCTAGGCGAGATGGCAAAAGCCGATGTTGCTCGCGTGGTGCGCGTTTGGCAGTCCGAGTTTTATGAGCTTGGTACGCATCCTGATATCGGGTATGTGCAAATTTTTGAGAACCGTGGGGCGATGATGGGGTCGAGTAATCCACATCCTCATGGTCAAATATGGTCTACCCAGCATGTGCCTAATTTGGTGCAACGTGAGGATGCCCAGCAACAGGCATATTATGCGATCCATCGTCAAACACTGTTATCTTCCTATTTACAACAGGAGCTATCAAGTGGTGAGCGCATTGTGTGTGCCAACGATTCGTTTGTTACCTTGGTGCCGTTTTGGGCAGTATGGCCGTTCGAGACGATGATTGTCCCACGTCGGCCACAGGCAATGATTACCGAGATGACGGTAAAAGAAGTCGATGATTTGGCCGACATCCTCAAACGAACAGTGACACGCTACGATAATTTATTTCGCACTTTATTTCCCTATTCACTTGGTATTCATCAGGCTCCAGTGAAACAGGCCGTTAGTGACCATTGGCATTGGCACATTCATATAGTGCCGCCATTGTTGCGTTCCGCGACGGTACGGAAGTTCATGGTGGGCTATGAGTTGTTAGCCGAACCGCAACGCGACATAACACCAGAACAAGCGGCTAAGCGCCTCAGAGATCTTTCCGAAATGCATTACCGAGCCGAGGTGTAACATGCATGAAATCTGGCTTGATACTACAAATGTCGATGAATACATCCCGGCGCTGCATGCGCTTCTCGCTGAAGCCGTAGCTGAGGGTGCCAGTATTGGTTTTATGTGGCCTGTGAATCACGATGAAATTGCTGCTTACTGGCGTGATGTGGCGCAGTCAGTCTCTCTTCACAAAAAACATCTCGTCGTGGTGGTTGACAATCAGGGAAACATGGTAGGAACTGCCCAACTTGAGCCTTCACCCAAAGAAAATGGGCGCCATCGTGCAGAGGTGCAAAAGGTCATCGTCGCTGTGCACGCGCGCAATCGTGGCCTTGGCAAGCTTCTGATGCGACACATTGAGGCGCGTGCTAAGACACTCGGTCGGAGTATGCTCTTCCTTGATACACGCGTCGATGACGTCGGTGAGCGGTTATATGAATCAATGGGATGGGTTAAGTTTGGCGTAGCCCCAGACTATGCGTATAGCCCAGATGGGACGTTGGCTGGATCAGCGTTTTACTTTAAGCGTATTTGACCTTTTTTGTTTTCAAAAACACCAGACCCTGCCGTGTCAAACGGCGGGGTCTGGCCATTTGTGGATTATGGAACTACAATCGTAGGCATCACAACACTCCGTCGTGCTGGTCGTGTTGGCGTACGCGAGACGAGTGCACCGTGCATCGATTGCCCGAATGCACGCACCGTGGTATCGGCATAGCCGATGACGGAGTTGACGTAGCCGGCTTCAATCACTGTGGCCTGCTTGGTGAGTTTGGGGACGACTGCTTGGAGGTAGTCGTTCCGTCCCCAGGCATAGACTTTGCCGTACTTGTCGAGCGCAAGCGAGTATTGTTTGCCGGCACTGATGGCAACGATGTCCGTCAGTGTCTTGTGAATTGGGCCACACTGACCATACTCCTGAGTGTTCATAGGATTTGGGTCAGTAGAACGCCAGCACACCACCGTCCCCCAATTGGTCAGAGCCAGCGAGTGATCAAATCCGGCACTGACGGCTTTGATGCCGCCAAGCGTCTTGATGAAGTCTTGTTGAACAAGAAATTTGTTGCCCCAGCCGACCACTGTCTCGTCACGAGTGACGACGAGCGTGTGTTCATGGCCAGCGGCAATCGCTTTGACGTTGCGGATGCGGGGAACGGTGGCTTGTCCCTCGCGGTTGCGACCCCAGCTGACGACAGTGCCGTCGTTTTTGAGGGCGACGACGTGGCCATAGTAAGCAGAGATAGTCTTGACGTTAGAACGGGCACTGGTGGGAATGTTGAGCTGACCGAAGTCG
>JBKCLM010000040.1:0-32358 GCA_046300655.1 Chloroflexota bacterium
GGTATACACCTATTTTTGGGTACCGTTTGTGCTGATGGTTGTGATGGTGGTGGCGTATTATGCCCTTGGCAGTAATCGCGTCATGCTCGGCACAATTGTCATGTTGTTCACCGTACTCCCATTTGGTACGTTGCCGTTCCGGGCGATTATTACGCCGTCGCTTTTATCGCTGGCGATTATTGCGTTGCTGGTCATGCGGGTGCTCAATTTGTTGACGAGCCCCGATTATCGATTAGACCTAACCGGGTTTGCGCCAGCCGTACTCGGCTTTTTGGGGTTCACGCTGTTCGCGCTATTTTTGGGGGCGCGTGGCTTACCCGATGCAACGACGCTCCATAACTACGCCAAATTTGTGCTGGGCATTTTGTTGATGTTTGCGGTGTTAGACATCATCAAAAACGACGATGATCTACAGTGGGCGCTACGGTTACTCTTAATTGGAGGCACGGTGTCGGCTGCGATCGGAATGATTCTCTACATCATTCCCGATGCGCTGGCCGAACGATTCCTCGTGTTATTTGGCCGAATCGGCTACCCCACCAGTGGGCGCGTATTGCGCTATGTGGAGGACGACCCTGATGGGCTCATGCGGGCAATCGGATTGGCAGTTGATCCCAACAGCTATGGTGGTATGTTAGCCTTGATTGGGGCGATTGCCGCCACACAAACGATTGTCGCACAGCCGATTTTTTCGCGGCGGATCATGGTATTTATGACCGGCTTAATTGTGACGGTCTTGTTTCTGACCTTTTCACGTGCGGCACTGGGCGGGTTAATCATTGCGGCAATTTATGTGGCGACCGTGCGCTATCGACGGTTGTGGTGGTTGATTATTGGCGGCGGATTGATAGCAACCATTTTGCTGGTCTTTTTGGGAGTGGGCGAGCAGTTTGTCAATCGTATCGTCCAAGGTGTGCAGTTCCAAGACCAGGCGAATCAGATGCGCCTCGATGAATTCAACAATGCATTTGCAGTGATTCAGGCCTATCCGTTTTTTGGGATTGGCTTTGGGCGTGCGCCCGATATCGACCTTGTGGCTGGTGTATCGAGCATCTACTTGGCGATTGCCCAACGGATTGGGCTGATCGGACTAGGCTTTTTCTTGATACTCATGGGCAGTTTATTTGTACGCAGTTGGGCAAGTCTCAACCGTGCTATCCAACGCAATCACGAGATGTATGCCAGTTGGTTGATTGGACTCCAGGCTGGTCTCGTGGCAGCGCTGGCTGTTGGTGTGTTGGATCACTACTTCTTTAATATTGAATTCAGTCATATGACCGCCCTGTTATGGTGCACGGTTGGGCTCAAGCTAGCAATTGCGCGGAGCATCGACCATGCACACGATGAAGTACCGCAATGAAACCGTGTATTTTGGGCATCGCTGGCGGGAGTGGTGCCGGCAAAACGACGATTGTCAACCAGTTGATAGGGCGCATTGGTGAAGAACAGATTGCCTGGTTGCCATATGATGCATATTATCGCGACTTGGGGCATCTGACACTGACCGAACGCCAGCAGTACAACTTTGATCACCCGGATGCGTTTGATACTGAGCTCTACATGAGGCATATTGCGGCATTACAACAGGGTCAAACGATTACTATCCCAAATTATGATTTTGTGAGTTATACACGAGTTGCGGGCGGTATCGTGACTGCACCACGTCCAATTCTTATTTTGGATGGTATTTTGTTGTTTGTACCGGTAATGCTCCGGAATATTATCGAGATGCGCGTATTTATTGATACCGCTGATGATATTCGTCTGTTGCGCCGGATGCAACGCGATACCACAGAACGTGGCAGAAGTATGGAATCGGTCCGCCAGCAATACTTGCGCACGGTGCGCCCAATGCATCATGCGTATGTGGCGCCTTCGCGCCAATATGCACATGTGATTGTGCCCGGAGATGATTCAATCGATGTGGCCACCACATTACTCCAGCATCATATTCAACAACTGCTCATCCATGGCTGAGCCGTACGTGCTACCAAGATGGTTGAACAATTTATGAAACCAACAATTTATGCGTTGCCACCACGCCTCAATCACAACGCCTACTTAACGCATCTCCATGAGGCGTTATCTGACCGCTATGAGATTTACGACGGATCACTCCGTGGTGCCTTATGGCAAATGGTGCGCAAACGTGATTTGTGCATCTTTCATATTCATTTGTTTGACGAGATCATCCAAAGACGCCGTTGGATACACGCATGGATCAGGATGATTGGGTTTGTGACTATGTTGATGTTCTTGCGCTGGCGCGGCGTACATTTAATTTGGACCGTCCACAATCTCAAGCCACATACCTGTTGGCATGACGATATCGCCCATAAGACAGTCCAGCATGTCATCAATCAGTGTCATGCGGTCACGTGTCATCATCATGCCACACGACAAAAGCTACTCAATGATTACCGGGTGAATCTCCCAGTAACGGTGGTACCACATGGACATCTCGCGCAGCCTTTTGGGCCGTTGATGTCACGCCAACACGCCCGGATAGAACTCGGATTACCGCAAGATATTCCAGTGTTTGTGTTTTTGGGCATGATTCGCCCGTACAAAGGGATTGATACAGCAATTGCTGCCATGAACGCTATCCCACAAGCACACATTATCATTGCAGGGTTGCCAGCAGATAAGCAGTATTTGTCACAAATCCACAGACAAACGGCAAACATGACGAATGTGACGGTCAAGCCGTATTTTTTGCCGGATCATGAGGCGGCACTCTATCTCGCTGCATGTGACGCATTATTGTTGCCGTATCGTGCAATTACGACATCCGGTATGTTAGTGAATGCGCAAGCGGCAGGGGTAGTTTGTGTAGTGCCTGATTTACCGCCACTTGCAGAGCAAGTCCACGATGGTGTCAATGGATTCGTCTATCAAGCAGGATCTGTCGATGATTTGGCACGATCCTTAGTACGTCTCCTTGCGCACCCACAACGTGATACAATCGGCATACGAGCCCAGCAGCAGATTCATACCAATACATGGGACACTATTGCCAAACAGTTTCATCTTGTCTATACGCGATTTTTTGATGTAACTGCCCACTAACACACTGTTACTAATTATTGAGGAAGCCACATGCCACATCGGCCACATATCGTCTATTTGCTGAGTCATGAGGTCAGCATTGACACGCTTGAATACGTTGTGCACCTGATTACGCATGTCCACACATTGCCGTATCGCATCACGGTTGTGACACAGTCATCGCGTGTCTATCCGCAATTGACGGCGGTCAGCCAATTGGATTCCGTTGATATTGTTACATTGCAGATACCTGATGATGCGTCTTTTCTGTTTCGTTTGCGCGTGTTAATTGCATTTCTCCGTGAAAAGCCACCGACGCTCGTGCATTGTTTGGCTACCTCGCCTGATACTGATACCGAAAGCATCATTGCGATGTGGCTTGCCCAAATCCCATGGAGGATTGTGACTTTTGCACATGTGCCTGTATCGCTCAAAAGCGATGGGATTCGGCCACTTTACCACACGATGATGAAGCGATTATTACGTACATTACATAGCATCATTGTGTACACCAATAATGCCAAGCAACAACTGCAACAGAACTTTGCAATTACCATGACGCCCATTCATGTGATTCCAATAGGGATCGATAGCCAACGCTATGCGCTCCACACCATACCACACGCCTCACGACGCGAATTGCGTCTCCCTGATGCCGGACGCATCATCGGCAGCATTGGGCCGTATACCACAAGCAAAGGATATGCCACGCTGATTCATAGTATGGACAATGTATGGCAACAAAACCCTGACTGTCATTTGGTGCTCGTAGGTCAAGGCGAGGATGAGCCATACCTGCGTCAACTCGCACAAAAAAGTGCCCAACCCAATCAGATTCATTTCCTGATCCGTGAAATATATCAAGATAACGCAGACGTATTACCGGTCATCGATATCTATGTACAACCATCTTTCGCCGAGGCGATGTCGTTTAATTTGTTGATTGCGATGGCCATGGAGCGGCCAATTGTGGCCTCGAATATCACGAATATTCAAGAAATCATCGATTCAAATGCGAGTGGGTTACTGGTACGCCCAGGTGACCCCAACGCCCTTGCGACTGCAATTAACCGCATGCTCAATGATCCGAGCATACGCATTACAACTGCACTTAATGCACGATCGCGCGTCTCGCAACGATTTTTGATTGAAACCTGGCAACACGCCACTGCAGCCTGCTATCACTTTGTATAACTGGCATCAGCACATCTGAGGAGTGTTCAGCATGACGCGGGTTGCGGCAATCGTCCCATCACTCCATGGCACACACCTTGAACCACTCCTCGCTGCGCTACGCAGTCAAACACGACCTCCTGACGACATAATCGTCATTCGTGGGGTCTCACCCAATGGGCGCGCACGCAATGCAGGAGTTACACAAACCGATGCAGAGTGGTTGTTGTTTATTGATGATGACGCCATACCTGGCCATGTCGATCTCATCGAACGACTACTAGCCACTGCGCAACGGCCAAATGTTGTGGCCGTCGGTAGCGCACGTCTGTTGCCACCTGATGCACCTCCGTTCCAACGCCACGTTGCTGATCAAGTAGCACGCATTGTCCATCCAGTTGTTGGTACTGACACCATTACAAACCCCGACCCGCCACATTTTTATTGTGACATCACTACCACATGTCTTTTGATGCATCGCACATACTTTGATCAGATTGGCGGATTTGACGAATCATTGATTCGTGGTGTAGATACTGAGTTCTTGGTGCGCTTACGTCGGATATCGACATCCGACAGCCCGGCAAACATCGTACAGTCTGGCGACACGTGGGTGTACCACCCGGCACCATCTACCCTCAGCGGATTATGGCGCAAACACGTCCAATACGGCATCGGCCACGCACAGGAGGTAGTCCGCGACCCAACACGCGCACGGGGTGGTAACTGGTTTGCCACACCGATACATGCGGCGGTGTGGCTGCTCTGGCGCACGTTGATTGTACCAATCCACTGTATTCTGCCCTATTCATTTGCCGATCCACGCTGGCGTTTACGCTGGGCGCCACTCAAGGCACTGTCATCGTATGCGAGTGCACTTGGGTACATCTATGGATGGTACCGATATGCACGCACCTAGTTTCCATTTGTGCGTCGACGGACGATGCATAACAAATCACTTTCCAGGTATTGGCCGTGTGACGAGTATGCTCTGTCAGGCCTGGGCAAAACATCCACAGGTACGCCGCCTAGATATCATCATCAACCCACATTCACCGCGTGATTTCTTTCGGTTACCCGAGGCACAACCACATGTGCAGGTGCATCAACTTGACGCACCACCATTTGGCATCAAAGAGTGGTGGCAGATGCGACAATTGATGCGCATACTGACGCCAGATTGGCTTTATGCGCCGTATTTTTTCATGCCGCCAAGGCATCTGCCAACCAAACGCATGCTGACGGTGCACGACGCGATTCCACTTGAACTACACACGATGTCCTGCATACGACAGATGATACTCAAGCAGATAGTCAGATTCAGCATGGCACAGGCCGATAGTGTCACGACGGTATCACGCCATGCGGCCCAGCAAATACAACAATACTACGCACACAGTGGTCCCATCGAGGTGATTCCCAATGGTGTGAGTGATATGTTTTTTGGTGAGCCCATAGCACATGAGCTCACCACGTTCGGCATCACACAACCGTTCGGGCTCTGTGTGAGTTCAAACCAACCCCACAAAAACCTAGACGGTCTCATCCATGCATGGGCCCAAGCCTATCGAATAGGGCGTATTCCTCGCCACAGTCAGCTCGTTATTGCAGGACACGTCGATACACGACGCGACATGCCATGGCGTAACCCACACTACGCCGACATCCCCCTCATCCATATCTCCAATCCAAACGATGGATTGCTTAACGCCCTGTATCATGCAGCGCATCTATTCATCTTGCCATCGTTGGCCGAGGGGTTTGGGTTGCCCATTCTCGAGGCATTAGCAGCCGAGCGGGTCGTGCTTTGTCACGACTACCCTACGTTAAAAGAACTCCATGGCGATACAGTTGCATACACGGACATGCGCCAGCCAGACCATATTGCCGACGCCATTCACCTGTTATGGCATAATCACAACGCACGGAATCGGTTGACACAGCGGGCCAAAGCACACGCTCAGACCTTTCGATGGTCAGTGGTGGCCGACCGTTACATTACCCATATGCACACGCGCTGATGGAGGATGAATCCTCCATCAGCGCGTCGCCTTGACCACAGATGTATGGGTGCTTAGTTTGTGACTTGCACAGGCGCTTCAGCCACCGGTGCAACGGTCTCAGGAGCGACATAGCGGATGCCACCGTTGGGTGTCAAGCCGGGTGTCCACAAATTCGGCTGGGGTGGTGGCATTTCAATGATTGGCTGGCCAGCCTGCATATCTTCTGGGTTAAGCACAAAGATATTTGGCCATGGTTTGAACTGCGTCAAGAAGATATCTTGTGGGCGCACAGTGCCATCCGGATTGATAACGGTACGACGAATCTCAATGGACAACCCGTCACGCGCGCGATCGCTGTGCTTGACCGTACCCACTGGTTGCTCGGCATCGGCGACATAGACAGGGTCTGTAGGTGCCGGTGAACGCGCGTAGATGTTATGTACCAACTCCACCTTACGGTTTGTGGGTGTTCCATAGAACTTAATTGACGCAACGCCTGTTTTGGCGTTTGATTCAGCCTGCATCAGGATCCAGTTGCCGGTATCATTCACAAACTTCAAATCAGGACCACCAGTAAAGATGGTAGAGTCCATCCCTGTTGGACCGTACTTATCGTACCAACTGATATAGAACGAGTGTCCCCAACGTTCGGTAATCGGCAGACCGGCCCAGAACGCTGCGCGGAACAATGTCGTTGAGTCTTGGCAGATGCCACCACCGAACTCAAGTTGTGTGCGATTTGCAATAATCGCATACCCCTCAACAAACCCGTTCTCGGCATCGATGTTGCCAATGGCATTATTAAACGAGAACTCCTCGCCTGGAGCAATTAAAATACCATCAAGTCGTTTGAGACCGGCCTCAATGTTAGTCACGCGATACGGTGCAGAACCAGAGAAATCGCTTTTCCCCTCCGAAATCATCGCGACGAGACCGAGCGTATCAAGGTTTGACTGGTTAATCGGCACTGCCATATAGCGGGGGCGTAACTCAACCGTTCGGTTCGACTGATTGACATTCGCAATCACCTGATCGCGTCCTTCATACTGGTTGACGCGCCAGCCCGGCTTACCCGGATCAGTAATCAACAAGTTGCCGTTCTCCCACTTCAAACGGGGATTGACATGCGGTGTCAACGTCTCATCTGCAATGGTTGAAATACGACGCTCAAGCATATATGGATTGAACGCCAACTCAAAACGGTCAGGACCACCTTCAGTAGTCACCTGTGCCACATCAACCATGCGCGCCAACGTATCACTATCCCACATGTATTCTTTGGCACCGACCTTGAGGACAAGTGGTTGACCAATCAGCTGATAAAAGCGCGCCTGCGCATCTTTGATTGCTTGATCGCTAATACGCGGTGCAAGCGCCTTCGTTGCAACTGTTACCGGTTGATTCGGCACAAGCGCAGGTAACACCTCGCGGATACGAGCAACTGTCTCATCGACCAAGATCATTCGGCCATTCTGGCCGGGGATAACCCACAACGATGTGCCTGTTGTTTGGAGACGCGGGTCAACAGCGGGCGTATCGATGACACTTGCCAAGCGTGCAACACTCTCCTGGGCTTTGCGTTCGTCGATGACAATAGTAACGGGGATTTCGGTCCCTTGTTGCAACACCGACCGAATTGTCTGCATATTGACAACCATATCGCGCGTGCGACCGATGCGATATGCTTGTTGGAGGCTCGCGTCAAAATTCATCGTGAGCCCGAGATCTTCACCAGTTACGCCCCACGTACGATCCTCGAATGACAGTACAATCGGCGTCTCATAAAACGGACGGACATGATCCTCGAGCGCTTGTTTGGCCTCAGGCAACGACAAACCGCCTACATTCACCCCAAGGACTGTAACGTTTGGGTAAATACGTGACTGGTAACGACGCTCGATGGACAAGAACCACACGGCCCCTGCTGCCACCAAAATCAACAAGACCAGTACGCTGTTCATCATGATTTGGGCACGACGACGAATACGCCGGCGTTGCTCTGTTACGCTCCGACGTGGCGAGCGTTGTTTGTACTGAGTCGAAGACGTATCGTTAGAGCGTTCAATATCCATGAGATGCTCTCTTTGGTGAACTAACAAACCAGCAAACTACGTTGCAACTATCTACGTACATTTATACCATATCCAATGATGTCATGCGCTTCGCTAGAGCTCACAAACGACTGATATACCACTCATGCGTTAATTTGAGTTTGATTTACGATTTTTACGACGCAATCGATGACGAAATTGAAAGGTTGAGCCCGATTGTTGACGCAAATTATCGAGCAACGACAGACTAAACAAGCGCAAGCGCCGGCGATTTTCGTCAGCGTACTCACGGCGACGCATCCAACGTGGTAATTCGGCGATGTTGACGAGCCGCGACCGGCGCACTAACGTGGGTGGGGTCATGTGCAACTGCTCAATAATAATATTAGCAATACGATGCGCTCCATCACGCGGTACAGCTCCTTGCAAACGCTCTACCGTGGTGGCATGCAGTTCGGGGTCCATCAAATTGCCAACTGATTGCACGATATCACGAATATTCCGTGAATGCGCACCAAGGCCACGTTCAACGACAAATGTAATATTCCCTGTCTCCTGTACACCGACCGCCTCAGTAATTACCACTGGACGCCGCATCACCAAAGCCTCCATGAGGGTACCTGGGCCAGCTTTGGTCACGACCACATCACTTGATGCCATCAATTGCTCCATGTTATCCACAAAGCCATAGATGCGCACATGAGATGGGAGATTCAAGCGTTGTAATTCATTGCGTAAGGTAGCATTGCGCCCTGTAATAACCAATAATTGCACCTCAGGGTAGGCGGCATTGAGTGCAATGACCAACTCGCGCAACCGCCCCGATCCCACACCACCAGCGGTTAATAAAACCGTAAAACGTTGGCGATCGAGTGCAAGGATCTGTCGCGCCATGTCAGGCGTCAAGTTGCAGGCCGTAAACTTGGGGTGTACTGGGAATCCAGCAAACAACACCTTATCTGCTGGCATCCCCTGATTGAGCAACACTTGTGCGCCTTCGTGCGTCGGGGCAATACACAAGTCAGCATCCGGATCACCCCATGATGCATGCAAGCTCACCAAATCAGTCACCACCGTCATAAACCGAAACGGCATGTGATACGTGGCACGCGCATGGCCAATAAACCGATTCGCAATCGGGTGCACCGATACTACCATATCAGGCTTGAATTCATCGAGTGTTCGTTTGATGTTGCGTTGCGCAGTCAGATACGCTATTTGAGCAATCGTATCAACACGCCGACGACCATTGGTCAGTTGAAAGAAAAGATTGAATAACGGCAACCAACGCGTGGAGAGCTGATCATACAAATTTGGCGCATTACGAAGCAATGGCAATCCGGTAGCCGTAATCAAATCAATCGTATCGTAGTCAATATCGCGACCTTGAGGATGCTGTAACAATGCGGCGTGCAATGCCTGTGCACCCGAACGATGACCACCGCCGGTATCTGAGATGGCAAATAAAATGCGTTTGCGCCGGCTCATACGGTAACACTCCTGCTGTATCACGGGTGCGATGCGCAATTCCGAGTACTAGACACACCAGTCGAGTAATCTGATTTATACACCATACTACCATACCTTCATGAAATTTCTTTTAAATACCGTATGCAACGACTATATCGCCTTTTCATCATAACGTTTACTTATTTCTACTACAGGCTATAATACATATATATCCTTCATCCTACCATAGCCAAAGAGGACTCATGGCGCCGCTGACACACGTGCTTGATACATGGCAACAGATGCAACGCCAACGGCGCCGACCGCTTTCGCCCGCAACCGTCGCCTCATACAGTGACGCATGGAGCTCGTTCGTCCGTTGGGCCGCCAGCCAACAACGTCACAATACCGAGGACATCGTGGCCGACGATGTCGCCCGTTGGATTAATTCACTCAATCATCTTGCGGACGGATCAGTCCAGACATACAGTCACGGCGTATTGGCAATCCTACGCTATTTAGCCGACCGCAAGCATTTAACCTGCGATGTGTCGCTCATCGAGATGTACATGAGCGATGCGCTACCGCGTGTTAGTCCTGGTCGCGCGCCCGACGTAGCCGACTTACGCCGTCTGGTGACGTTCTATGATATCGAGTTACCAGCTGGCCCTGTCAATAGCAAAGCCGAACGCGAACGGCTAAGCAAACTACGCAACGCCGCCCTGCTCCATCTGCTGTTCTCGACCGCCTGTCGTATCTCAGAAGTTCTGGCGCTTGATACCAACGATTTGCGTGGCGATCACGGTGCCGTCTCACACCGTGTATCAGTCATTGGCAAAGGCAACAAACGCCGCACTGTATTCATACGACCACACGCACGAACTGCACTAGAGCGCTATTTATTAGCGCGCAGAGCATCATTCCCACAGGCATTGCCCGTATTTATCTCGCATGGGCCACGTGGTGCCGGACATCGGCTCAACCGCATCGCCGCATGGGATGTCGTCACGCATGCCGCAATGACATTGGCGGACCAAGTCGAACAAAGCGGCCGATTCCGCGAAGCACAGTTGCTCCGCGAAACAACACCGCACACGTTTCGCCATTTTGTGGCCATGTGGCTGCTCAACGAAGGTGTCCAGCTCTCAGAGGTATCTGCCATTCTCGGCCATGCAAACACACGCATCACTGAACAATACTATGCACGCCACACCGATGATCGGCTAGCCGAGCTCTATGACCAATTTGCTGCTGATCCAGAGAGGAACAACGAACGCTAGCATAACGTCGTACTCCTAGGTTCCTCCCGTACTATCAAGAGTATCGTGTCATGCTGCGGCGCATCCGTAATGTAATCATTATCATCGTTATCATCCTCACCACTATCGCTCCTCATCCACTCTGGGCCCAATCAACCGATATGTGTTTTGCCGAAACGCAGCAGTGTATCAGTGGCCCCATCAAAACATATTGGCAGACAAACGGCGGTCTAAGCGTGTTTGGCTACCCCATCACCGCACAACGCTACGAAGTTGTTGAAGGGCGCACGCTCCTCGTGCAATGGTTCGAACGCGATCGCCTCGAGCTACAGATTGACGGTCTTGTGACCGCTGGTCGGCTTGGCGCACGTTTTCTCGAACTTACCAATCAACCGTGGCAGTTTGGCAGTGGCGCTGTTCCAGCAGCCGACCAAACAAGTCATGGCAATAGTCGTTGTCGTCTTTTTGCTGAGACTGGATATGCCCTCTGTGGCAAGTTTTATACGTATTGGGAACAAAACGGTGGGCTTGCGCGCTTCGGTTATCCCATCGGCAATGAAACACTGACGCAAATCGATGGGCAGTGGTTGTGGGTGCAATACTTCGAACGACGACGCATGGAGTATCATCCTGAATTAGCCGACACTCCCTACGAAATCCTGCTCGGACTCCTAGGAACAACTGTTTACAACACCCAAATGGCGTGTATTCAATCGCTCATACCAGCGATGATGCAAGCATACCAACAACTCACCCTCAAAACTCATCCAGGTTGCCCTACATTGATGCCAGCGACCGATGTGGCAGCATCACGCCAGACTTTTGAATATGGTGAGATGCTTTGGTTTGATCATGGACCATACCAACGGTGGAGTATTGGTCCACGCATATTTGCAATCATCACGACTCCTCGCTGGTCGTTCCGCGTATTTGGTGATACGTGGTCATCACAAACAACTCAACCGGTGTTTACACCACCGCCACAACGATATGCACCGTGGCGTGGATTTGGTGTGGTGTGGCAACAAAACCCCGAACTTGTCAGCCAATTGGGCTGGGCCTCAAACGCTACAGCGACACCCCTACAAATCAACTATCAAGTATTCGAGGGAGGAGTGCTGATGGTGCACATCCCCGAATATGCCGTGGTGTATGCATTTGGCAACCCCGATAACCCAGCCGATATACAGGTCATTTCAGTGATGCCATAGCAGATGACAAACAATCGCACATCACTGCAGCACAGAGAAGATATGGTTACGTATTGGTAACCATATCCTCATCGTTTTATCATCATTCCATCACTATCAACAGAGATTCACTATTGAAGAACCTGACAAAATCATGCTATACTCCGAGGTGACAGATGCAAGGACATCCCAAGCATTGTGTCTTTACCGCATTCTAATGCGATATACAACCTTACGACATAAGATACTGCCAGCATCTTGCACGTCGTCCCGATGATTTGTGGCTAGACGATATCCATGCGACACACCATCGGGTTCTCCGGGAGTTTTGTGAATGATCAATCAATCGCCGCGTATTCCTCCTTCAAATAGCGAGCCATTTGACCTACTAAATCGTGTTGAGCGCAACCGACGAAGCTTTGATCGCGACGATTCAAAGACACGTATGACGGATCGCATTCCGACGCTTAACACGTTGTTACAACACCCGGCATCAATTGCTCGTGTGTTTACTCACCGCGCCGTAATGCATGTACTTGTCATTAGTCTGATCCCGTTCGCAATGATGGTGTCGAACAGCGCAATTGTTCAACCTGCAGCCGAGATATCCACCGAAGCACAAATCACTGTCAGCGCTGATGACTTCACTGTCAATGTGGCGCCTATTACCGAAGAGTCTGTAGCTACCGAGGGTGATGCACCCTTAATGGAAAGCGAAGATCTCCCGGTGCCAATCTCGCTTGTATCGCGCAACCAAACCTTGGCACCTGTTGTTGTGCCGGTGACCGTCATGGTTGACAAGGCATTCATGCGCAATGGCCCTGGCACCAACTATGACCCAGTTACGCGTGCAACAGCTGGTATGCCACTCCAGGTCATTGGTAAGTATGGCGACTGGTACCAAGTACGTGAGCGTGTTGATACGCCTGTGTATTGGATGGCAGGTGAATTGCTCAGCATCCCGGTTGAATCAGCAAATTTAGTGCTTGATGTAGTCGAAAGTAACGTGCCTGCACTACCACCACCACGTGTTGGCGTAGTCAAAGAGTCCGGCTTGACGTTGCGCGACGGTCCCGGCACAAACTATGTCGCAGTCACCACCTTAACAAATAACCAGAATGTGGAGCTACTCGAGCGCTATCAGAATTGGTATCATGTCGCAATCGACCAATCCACTGAGGGTTGGGTTCGTGCGGACTTCTTGACGGTGAGTGGTGACGTCGAAAAGCGCGTCATTACTGCTGATACCATTCCTGACCCGTCACCAGAGTTGGTCGGCACGATTGCCGGCGACCAAGTGAATTTGCGGCTCGGCCCTGATTCACGGCATGCCCGTGTTGATATGGTCAACCAAGGAACCAAGTTCACGTTAATCGGCAAATACAAGGACTGGGTGCAGGTATCACACAACAACAAGAAGGTGTGGGTATTCAAGGAGTTGTTGAATGTCTCATCACACGTGCTACGACGCGTTCCCAACACAACCAACTTCCCCGCACTCCCAATTGCACCAGTGCGTAACTCAACCAAGTTCGCTAACGTATCAACGAGTAGTGATGTAGCCAACATCGCCCTACAATATGTCGGCTACCGCTACGTATGGGGTGGTACAACACCGAATACGGGGTTTGACTGCAGTGGCTTGATGCAATATGCGTTTAAGCAGGTTGGTGTCACGATTCCACGTTTAGCCGCCTCACAATTTAGCGCCAGCAATGGTGTACAAGTAGGTGGATACGACAATCTTGCACCTGGTGATATGATGTTCTTCGTGAATACCAGTGGTCGTCGTGGTATTACCCACGTGTCCATGTATATTGGTGACGGCAAAATGGTGCATGCGATGACACCACGGTATGGCGTGCAAATTTCGAGTGTCTATGATAGGTATTGGCTTGACCACTATTATGGCGCAGTCCGTATCCGTCGCTAGTTGATGGTTATATCACTATACGGTCAGCATGATGTTCTATCATACTGACCGTTTTTGTGTGTATACTCGTAAGGAACACAACTGAATGGGACGATACACATACTGAAGGAGCAACCATGAAGGGGTTAATTTTGAGTGGTGGCAAGGGAACGCGCTTGCGCCCAATTACGTACACGAGTGCCAAACAACTCGTCCCAGTCGCCAATAAGCCTGTACTCTTTCGCGTAATTGAAACCATCTGTGATGCAGGTATCGTTGACATCGGCATCATTGTCGGTGATACTGCCGCCGAAGTGCAAGCTGCAGTCGGTGATGGTAGCCGCTGGGGTGTCAAAATCACCTACATTCAACAAGATGCTCCCCTGGGACTGGCACATGCCGTCAAGATTGCGCATCCGTTCCTCGGCGATGACCGATTCGTGATGTTCTTGGGTGACAACTGTATTCAGGGTGGTATTTCCGGGTTGATTCAACAATTCCAATCCAGCGACTACAATGCTCAAATCGTCCTCAAAGAAGTACCCAATCCACGATCATACGGCGTCGCAGAACTCAATCCCGACGGCAGCATTTTGCGCCTCGTCGAAAAACCCAAAGAGCCCAAATCAAACTTGGCCCTCGTCGGCATCTATATGTTTGATAAGCACATCTGGGCAGCCATCGACTCAATTAAGCCATCATGGCGTGGCGAACTCGAAATCACTGACGCCATTCAGGCACTTGTCGACAGCGGCAAAGTCGTATATCCATATGTCCATCGTGGTTGGTGGATTGATACCGGCAAAAAAGACGACATGCTCGAGGCCAATCGACTCGTACTCGAAGAGCTCGCCGAGCAACAAGATGGCACCGTTGATGCCAACTCACGCATCATTGGCAAAGTTATCATCGAAGCCGGCGCCGAGGTCGTCAACAGCACCATCCGTGGGCCTGCCATTATTGGCGAGGGGACACGGATCGTCAACTCGTATATTGGGCCATTTACCTCGATTTATCACCACTGCACCATCGAGAACAGCGAAATCGAGCACTCCATCGTGCTCGAGGATTGCCACATCAACGACCTACCTGGTCGCCTGTGTGATAGTCTGATTGGCCGCTCGGTAGTCGTATCACGCTCAACGCTACGCCCAAGTGCCTACCGCCTCGTACTTGGCGATCATAGTCACGTTGACGTATTGTAATCAAAATCATGACGCCCCTTGGCACGTGTGCCAAGGGGCGTCACTATTTATTCAGTCGGCACGTAATCAATCCCCGACACACGCATGAGTTTGTCCCAGCGATGGAACGATTCAATGTGACGAATAGTACCCGTCGTCGCCCGCATGACCACCGAGTGCGTGCGTGCACCAAATTCACTATACTGCACACCGCGCAAAAAATCCCCCGATGTAATCCCAGTAGCCACAAAATAGACGTTTTCGCCCCTCACGAGTTCGTCAGTGGAATACACGTGATTCACATCCATCCCTTGTTGGGCAATTAATGCGCGCTCTTGGTCATCTCGAGGCCACAAACGCGCTTGAATCTCACCACCGAGGCACTTGAGGGCACACGCAGTCACGACAGCCTCCGGGGCACCACCAATCCCCATCAACATATCTGCAGGCGCATCCTCGACGGCAGTCATCACGCCGGCGGCGACATCGCCGTGGGCAATCAGACGAATACGGGCCCCAGCCTCACGAATCTCACGGATCAGCTGATGATGCCGAGGTCGATCAAGGACTACCACGGTGATATCTGAGACGCGACGACGCAATGCATGTGCAACGGCATGGACGTTCTCGGCCACACTGGCATTGATATCAACTTTGCCACGGGCAGCCTCACCCACAGCAAGTTTGTACATGTAGGGAATACCACTCCAGGCATGCAACGCACCACGCTCGGCAACAGCGATGACGGCGATTGCACCAGGCATACCCTCAGCTAGCAGGGTTGTCCCCTCAACAGGGTCTACCGCAATGTCAACAGCAGGCAGGGCGCCAGTACCAACGCGCTCGCCGGTATACAGCATGGGGGCATTGTCTTTTTCACCCTCACCAATCACCACAACACCATCCATCACAATGCCGTTCAAGGCAAAGCGCATCGCATCAACCGCTGCTTGGTCAGCTGCATCTTTGTCACCACGCCCCATCAAACGGGCTGCGCGCAAGGCCGCTGCCTCAGTACAACGCACCAAGTCCATACCCAAATTGCGATCCAGTTGCATCGCTCACTCCCTTGTGATTATTTGACTACCTGTTAATACGTAGCAAGACCCGACAAAGTTTGTTTTGGGTGGCGTTGTGTTAAATCTGTATATGAATTAGCACTCTCGCCACTTGAGTGCAAAATTTTGCTTGACAAGCATTTTGCGCTTCACTATAGTTAACAGTGGTTAGCAGTCAAGCATATTGACTGCTAAAAGTAGGAAACAAGCATTGAGGAGGCAGATGATGGCAAACTTCCGCATTCGTCCATTGGCTGACCGCGTCGTTGTCAAGCCAGCCGAGCGTGAAGAGAAGACGAAGGGTGGTATCTTCTTGCCCGATACCGCCAGCAAAGAGCGCCCCATGGAGGGTGAGGTCGTTGCAGTCGGCGAGGGGCGTCGCACCGATGATGGCAAGTTGGTACCAATGAGTGTCAAGACTGGCGATCGCGTGTTGTTCGCCAAGTACAGTGGCACCGAGTACAAAGTTGACGAAGTCGACTACTTGGTTTTGGCTGAGAAAGACATTCTCGGCGTCATCGAAGGGTAATTCGCACTACCAGGAATTATTGAGGAGATATTAACCCATGCCAAAGCAACTTCACTTTAACGAAGATGCACGTCGCTCATTGAAGCGTGGTGTAGACGCTGTTGCCGATGCCGTCAAGACCACCCTTGGTCCTCGCGGTCGTAACGTCGCCATTGACAAGAAGTTCGGCGCCCCAACCGTCACTCACGACGGTGTCACCGTTGCCAAAGAGATTGAGCTCAAAGACCCATTCGAGAACATGGGCGCTCGTTTGCTCGTCGAAGTCGCCACTAAGACCAACGACATCGCCGGTGATGGTACCACCACTGCTACCGTCTTGGCTCAGGCCATCGTCAACGAAGGCTTCAAGATGGTTGCTGCCGGTGCCAACCCAATGATGATCCGCCGTGGTCTCGACCGCGGTGCCGAGGCCCTTATCGCCAAGTTGCGCGAGATGGCCACTCCAGTTCGCGACCGCGCTGACATCGCCCACGTGGCATCAATCTCAGCTGCTGACCGCGAAATCGGTGAGATTATCGCCGAAGTAATGGAGAAGGTCGGCAAAGACGGCGTTATCACCGTCGAAGAGTCAAAGGGTATCGCCTTCGAGAAGGAATATACCGAAGGTATGCAGTTTGACCGTGGCTACATCTCAGCCTACTTCGTCACCAACTCAGAGCGCATGGAGTCAGAGCTCGAGAACCCATATATCTTGATCACCGACAAGAAAATCAGCGCCATCCAAGAGATTTTGCCAGTACTTGAGAAGGTTCTCCAGGTCACCAAGAACTTGGTCATCATCGCTGAGGATGTCGACGGTGAGGCCTTGGCAACCTTGGTTGTCAACAAGCTCCGTGGCACTGTCAACGTCTTGGCCGTCAAGGCTCCTGGTTTCGGCGATCGCCGCAAGGCCATGTTGCAAGACATCGCCATCTTGACCGGTGGTACCTTGATTAGCGAAGAAGTCGGCCGCAAGCTCGACAGCGCCACCATCGAGGATCTCGGTCGCGCCCGCCGTATTGTCTCAGACAAGGACAACACCACGGTCATCGAGGGTAACGGTAACGAGAAGGCCATTAAGGCTCGCATCGAGCAAATCCGCAACCAAATCGACCAGACCACCAGCGACTTCGATCGTGAGAAGTTGCAGGAGCGCTTGGCCAAGTTGGCTGGCGGTGTCGCCGTCCTCAAGGTCGGTGGTGCTACCGAGCCAGAGCTCAAAGAGAAGAAGCATCGCGTTGAGGATGCCTTGTCAACCGCCCGTGCCGCCGTCGAAGAGGGCATCGTCCCCGGTGGTGGTGTGGCGTTGATCAACGCCATTTCAGCCCTTGACAGCGTCAAGGTCGCCCACGACGACGAGCAGTTCGGTATCCGCATTTTGCGCCGCGCCCTCGAAGAGCCAATGCGCATCTTGGCCCGCAATGCCGGTGAAGAGGGTTCAGTCGTTATCGACGCCGTTCGCCGCATCCAAGCCGAGAAGAAGGACACCAACTTCGGCTATAACGTCATGACCGGCGAGTTCATCAACCTGGTCACCGAGGGGATCATTGACCCAGTCAAGGTTACGCGTAGTGCCGTCCAGAACGCTATTTCAATTGCATCATTGGTCTTGACCACCGATGCCTTGATTGCTGATATGCCCGAGGACAAGCCATCTGCTCCAATGCAAGGTGGCGGTGGCATGGACTTCTAGTTCATATCCATCAATCATCTCCCCCCTGCGTGCTACATGGTACGCAGGGGTTTTTGTGCCCAAAACAATGACCACCGCACACTGACGGTGGTGCAAAACACTATAAACCCCGAGGCATTTGTTATGGTCGTGGTTGAGGGATACGTAACTTGGACAACCGCGACGTCACACGTGCCGTCGATATGCTTAACAGTCGCTCGACCTCAGTAGCCACAGCGACAGACGCATCAGGCATACCCAATTGACGTGCAGAGTACGCCATAGAATGGCGTAACGGATTGCTACTTAATAGTGTGGTGGCGTACTCTGCAAATGACTGCGCATCACTGGCGATCAAACCTGCTCCATGTGATACCACATACTCGCGGTTGCCCTCTTCTTGACCAGGTGCATCACCGTAAAAGACCAGCGGCTTGCCGGCAGCCAGACACTCACTCACCGTCAGACCACCTGCTTTCGAGGCAACGACATCAGCCGCATGCACTACATCAACTAAAGGCACAAAATCATACACATGTGTACGGTTACTCCACTGATGTGCCCGTAATTGTGCAGCTAACGCTTGATTACGCCCGGCCACAATGACCAGCTGGTGTGTCTGCGCACGCGCATCAAGGGCATGGGCCATTTGGGCGACTGGACCAATCCCCGCACCACCACTCAGCAGCACAAGGGTTGGCAACCTAGGATCCCAACCTAACTGATGACGGAGTGTCGCTTTGTCGACCATCTGCCGACCAAACGCTGGATTGATTGGCAAGCCAGTATGGATAACTTTTGCGATATCAATACCACATTTAAGCGCTTTGTCGCGCACAGTCAGTGTGGGTACGGCAACACAATCATCGGCCTGATTAAACCAGGCCCGGTGGACATTCCCTAGGTCCGTTACCACAGTCATCAGGCGAGGCCGACTTTTTTGGCGAAACATGCTCGAAATAATCCGCGTAAAGAGTGGATAGACACTCACCACGACGTCTGGTTGGTGGGTTAGCACCAACGCAGCCAGCGATTTACGCAGTGCACCTGCCAGCGAATACTCCAAGAACAAATCAAGTCCTGGCGCATCAGTCAATGTGTGTGCTAATGCGTACTGATCTGGTGCACGATGCACCACATCCAAGTAAAAACGCTCTGCTTCAATTAACGTATGGGGGGCAAGGGGGTGGTGAGCAGGGTTTGCGATAACTGTGGATACCCCATGTGTGCGCAATGCATGCTCAATCGCACTCGCTGCACTACGATGGCCACTCCCCGCATCACTCGTCAAAATTAACACGTTTGTGGTTGTTGATGATTTGTTAGTCATGATGTTTCCTTGCGATTGTGGTCATACACAATGAACATTTGCATCTGCTCTATTGCGTGGTCGCACCGTTGCCTCACCACATGACACCCTCATTATATGGGATAGACTGATGCGTAACGTTAACATTCGATAAAGAACACTTCAAGGCTACACACTCATCTGTGTGGTACCTAGGACGACCATCTTTTGTATTTTGTTTCACATAGTTGACATCATGGAAGTACTCACGACATCGTTTGTAATCAACTTGGTAGATGCCCAGCGGTTTTTTGGAGTAAACTACTATTGAATCTACCGTGGCACATAAGGACTTGCATGCTGACACCAAAGCTATTTCGCCGGAGTATCATCGAACATGCGCGTAGTGCGCCCCAGCAGAGCCCAACGTGTCCCCATGCACCGCCACTCGACATGTGCGGTGGATGTACCTTTCAGCATATTGCGTACCAGCATCAAATCGACGCCAAAACGATGGCACTTAACAGTTTATGGCAAGAGTACTGGCCAACAACGACGCAACCACTAGCAGTTGTCGGATCGCCGGATCCCTTGACGTACCGCACGCGCATGGACTTTATTGCCAGCAAAGGACGATTCGGTTTACGGCGCGGCGGCAAGTTCAACTACATCATTGATTTGACAACATGCCATCTCATCCCACCCGAGGGATTTGCCATTGCCCACGCAATGTGGCAGGCGCTGATGGCACGTGGAGTCCCCGATTACAATTTGCGGAGCCACGAGGGCATCTTGCGCTACATCGTCGTCCGCCGGAGCCCAACCAACCAGTATTTGATTGCACTGATTACCACAGCGCCAGACGAAAACGCCATCGCGGCGATTCAAGACGTAGCCCAAACAACACTACAAAACCCAGCGGTGGTTGGCGTGCATTGGTTGCGCAACGATGGACCAGCCGATGTCTCGTTTGGCGAGCCGTATCAACATTGGGGATCCGAGTTATTGCCGATGCAGGTGGGGGATATCACGCTTTCGATTGGCCCCAACACGTTCTTCCAAAATAATATTTACCTGCTCGATCATCTGCTTGATGCCGTCAAAACAGCCGTTGGGCCTGCCACCACTGTGGCCGATTTATATGGAGGCGTAGGGACGATTGCACTGAGTTTGGCCAAACATGTGGGGCGGGTGCATTGTGTTGAGTCATTTGCACCAAGCATTGCGTTGTGTCATCACAACATCACCAACTCGCCGTACACCAACGTCACCGCCGAGGTCGCAGATGTAGCGCTGTTTTTGCAGCAAAGCGACACACACTACGATGTGATGGTGGTCGACCCACCGCGCGCAGGCCTCGGCCCCGACGTATGCGCCCAGATTATTCGACATGCACCGCGACGTCTCGTATATGTGTCGTGTAATCCGTTATCACAAATCGAGGACACCAAGCTGTTACACGAGGCATACAACGTGACTGCGGTGACCGGCTATGACATGTTCCCGCAGACGCCTCATTTTGAGACCATGGCGCTATTTGATTTACGACCTGCCTAAACGAGAACAACGATGAGCACGCGCAATGACATTTTGTGCCCAGGGTGTCGCCGCATCAATCCGCGGCGCTCTGATACGTGTTTATTTTGTGGGCACGAGTTAGCGTTTGTTGATGGCGATATGCGCTATTTCTTGATTCGCGTCATCAAAACAGGTGGTCAGGCAGTCATTTTTGAGGCGATTGATGACAGCGCCAACCGCTCATACGCCATCAAAGAAATTGTGCTCCCACAAGATCAAGAGCGTGCCGGTGAGGCATTTCAGCGCTGTGCGCTCGAGGCGCGACTCCTTGCCACCTTATCACACCCAGGTATTCCACGCTTTTATACCTGCCTCATCGAACGTGGTCGCGTGTACATCGTAATGGATCTAGTACGGGGCATTGACCTCGAGGATTTGGTGCGACAACGCGGCACACTGAGTGAGCGCATGGTGCTATCGATTGCCAGTCAAGTCTGCGATGTATTGCAGTATTTGCATACGCAAGAAACACCCGTGATTTTCCGCGATGTCAAGCCGTCAAACATCATGTACGACAGCAACGGGCTGGTCAGCATGATTGACTTTGGGATTGCGCGCCTGACCAGTAGTCAGAGTGGCCATATCATGGGCACACCCGGATACGCACCGCCGGAGCAATACCGGGGCGATGTCTCTCCTGCCTCAGATATTTATGCACTAGGCGCCACGATGCATCATTTACTGAGTGGACGCGACCCACGAGGTCAGAAGCCGTTTGATTTCCCACCACTCAAACAACTAACCCCGCATGTAAGCGAACAGACGGCTGCGATTGTCCACCATGCCTTACAAATCGCCCCACACGAGCGCTTTTTTAATGTACTGGAGATGCGCACGGCAATACGCACAATATTGCGAGGCGAAGAGACAGACAATCTCGGTATCCGCCCTACGAGCCCGATGTCGATACCCGTAATATCGCCACCAACAATCGCACATACGCAACCAAGCGGCGTAACCAATCAGCTAGTTGCAGACGAGTTTTCGACTCGCAATATTACGCCGACCGAGGATTCAACGGTGGCTACACACGAACTTGCGTTTACATTTACCATCCCTGTGCCGACCGTCGACCCTGAACCCTCAACCGAGATTACCCCAGTCCCAGCCACGCCTCTGGCAACCCCCTGGCGTTCACTGCTGTTTGTCAGCCTGACGCTATTAACAGCGCTCATCGTATGGGCGTATGCTGCCGGTTGGATGAGCAGAGATACCCAACAGCCAACATCGCAACAAATCACCGTTGTGCTTGAGGTCGTTGTGAAAGAGAGCGACCAAGGTACCATTGATGCGGTGTTTCGTGATGCGTATCAGGCCCATATCAGCCAAACCTACGGCACGCAGTGGGCGATTGACGGCGAGCTCAAATTTGTTGGTACTCCGCCTGAGGCTATCGCTCAACAAAACGGCCAAACCACCTACCGCGGACGCGTCACCGCCACAATTACCACCCTACCATAACCGCATCTGACTACGACTACCCGGTAATGGAACAATGGTGGTCTGATCAATGAGCCACGGTTGGCGTGGGTGATTCGTCAGCGCCATAAATTCCGGCGTCGCAGCCTCGGTCATCATAAACACACGCGCATCCGACCCACGACCAATCACAATGCCGTGGATGCCATGCGTAATCGCAAACCACACTCCCTGTTCGTAGCCATGTTGCACCGGAATAATGACTGACACGGGGCGATGGTGGTTCCATTTGCCCGCTTGCACGCTCTCGCGTTGGGCCCAGCCGGTAGCCGGCAAATCACGCCGCGTCTGGCGATTGCCCCATTCAACAAGCAATGACTGACCATCGTCATGCACCGGCAACACCGGGCGAGCCCCCCAATACTGGCTTTCGTAGCCGCTATCGCTCTGCGGTAACTTGCTCAGCAACGGGTCGTGAATATCATGCCAATGAAAGCGCACTGCACCGCACATTTCGCACCTCTTTTACTCCGCTCTCCATAGCATACCCCAAATGATTGATGTCAATTTGATGACAAAAACAGATGATGAACCGACCCCTGCATGGTATACTAGAGGATACGAACGCACGCCCTCAACGCAAAGATACACGGTAGCACCATGAACGATTTCGTCCATTTACACGTCCACTCCGAGTATAGCTTACTCGACGGTTACGCCACCCTCAAAGGGATTGTCGAGCGCGCTGCAGAGCTCAACATGGACAGTATTGCGGTCACCGACCATGGCGTCATGTATGGGGCCATTGACTTTTATAACGCTGCCAAAAAAGCCAACGTCAAGCCGATTATTGGGCTTGAGGCCTACATGGCGCCTGGACACCGTAGCGATCCAACCCAGCGTGGTGGCAAAAACTACTATCACCTCGTGGCACTCGCAACCGACCAAGTCGGCTACCGTAACTTGGTCAAACTCACGACCAAAGCCCACCTCGAGGGCATGGGCAACAAAGGGGTATTTGCTCGCCCCCGCATCGACCGTGAACTCTTGATGCAACACCACGAAGGGCTCGTGCTTACCTCGGCCTGTATCGCCGGCGAGGTGGCGCAGTACATTCAGGCACGACAGCCCGACAAAGCGCGCGAGACGGCAGCATGGTTCCGCGATCTACTTGGTCCAGACCGCTACTACCTCGAGTTACAACTGCACGAGAACGCCCCCGAGCTCGAGGAGATCAATGACGAGTTGGTCAAAATCGGTACCGAACTCGGCATCCCATTAGTCGCTACCTGCGACAGCCACTTTGTCCGTTCGCACGATCTTGATGCGCACCGCATGGTCATGGCCATGGGCTTCAACATGACGTTGAACGAGCTTTGTAGCAAAAAATACGACATGGATGAGAGTTATCACATCATGTCGGCCGACGATATTTGGCAACGCTTCAAACGCTACGGCACAAGTCCCATCGACAATACTCGGCGCATTGCTGACATGGTCAATCTCAAGCTCGATTTCGGGCGTGTCGAGTTGCCGGCCTTTGAGATCCCTGATGGGCACGATGCAGCCTCATACTTGCGCATTGTCTGCGAAGAGGGCTTAATGCGCCGGTTCAACGGGTCACCACCCGTTGGCTACCCTGAGCGGTTGGCCTATGAGCTTGACGTCATCAACCAAACCGGATTCCCCGATTACATGTTGATTGTGTGGGATTACGTGTCGTATGCCCGCAAAAACGGCATCCCTTGTCTCCCGCGTGGTTCGGCTGGTGCCTCACTCGTCTTGTACTGTTTGGGGATTACCGATGTCGATCCGGTGGCCAACAAACTGTTGTTTGAGCGCTTCCTAAGCCCTGAGCGTCTCGAAATGCCCGACATCGACGTCGACTTTGCTGATAGCCGTCGTGGCGAGATTCTCGACTACATCGCCGGCAAATATGGGCGCGAGAATACCGCCCAGATTATCACTTATGGCACACTGGGCGCCAAAGCCGCCATTCGCGACGTCGGCCGTGCACTTGACATCCCGCTCAGCGAGGTCGATCGCATCGCCAAACTCATCCCGTCAACACCAGCCAACACGACGCTCAAAGATGCCCTCGAGAAGGTGCCCGAGTTCCGTCAGATGTATGAATCAAACGGTGAGGCTCAGCAAATTATCGATTGGGCCCGCAAAATCGAAGGACGCATGCGCAACGTGGGCACCCACGCGTGTGGCGTCGTCGTCAGTCGTAATCCGCTCGTCAACGTGGTCCCCCTGCAACGTACCACCAAAGACGAGAATTCATTCATGGCCGCCTACGAAGGTCCAACGCTCGCCAAAATTGGTCTGCTCAAAATGGACATCCTTGGGTTGACCAACTTGTCCGTGGTGGCCGAGACGTTGCGCTATATTGCGCAAACCACCGGTCGCAAGATAGAGCTCGGTGACATCCCGCTTGACGACAAAAAGACCTTTGAATCATTGAGCAACGGCCAAACAACCAACGTGTTCCAGTTGGAATCGGCCGGCATGGTACGCTATCTCAAAGAGCTCAAACCGACCCGCGTCCAAGATATCTACGCCATGGTAGCGCTCTATCGCCCAGGGCCACTCGAACAAATTCCGGTCTACATCGAAAACAAAAACAACCCGCGGGGCATCAAGTATTTGCACCCGATTCTTAAGCCGATCCTTGAGGACACGTACGGCGTTATCGTCTATCAAGAGCAGATTATGCAGCTGCTCCAAGTCATCGCCGGCTACACACTCGGTCAAGCATACATTGTCCTCAAAGCCATCGGTAAAAAGCAAAAAGACCTGATGGCCTCCGAGGAGCCACGCTTCAAAGAGGGATGTGTCAAAAACGGCCTGACTAAAGAGCAAGCCGACATCCTGTGGGACCTGATTCAGCCCTTCGCCGGCTACTCGTTCAACCGCCCACACGCCACCTTGTACGGCTTGTTGTCGTACCAGACCGCCTACCTCAAAAACAACTACCCAACCGAATACATGACGGCCGTACTCAAGGGTGCCGCTGGCCAAATCGAAGACGTGGCCAAGGCCGTCAACGAATGTGCCAAGCTGGGCGTGGCGGTCTTGCGGGCCGACATCAATGCCAGTCAATCTGACTTCACCATCGAGGATCTCGATGCCAATGCAGTCGGCGGGCTCATCCGCTACCCACGTGGCATCCGCTTCGGCCTAGCCTCCATCAAAAACGTCGGCGGTAGCCCAGTTGAAGCCTTGATTGCCGCACGTGGCGATCAGCCGTTCAAGAGCCTCGAGGAGTTTTGTGACCGCGTCGACCACAAACACATCAACAAACGCGTGCTTGAAAGCCTGATCAAAGCAGGGGCATTCGATGCTTTACCTGGCTCTCGGATGCAAAAGCTGGCAGTGCTTGATCAGGTACTCGATGCCGCAAGTAATGCACAAAAAGCCCGTGCGAGCGGACAATCTAGCCTGTTTGATTTTATGAGTACTGCCGATATCAGCGCCCCAGTCAATACGGGCTCGGTTTCGTTCCCAATTATCAACGAAACGCGCGAACATCGCCGTGAGCAACTCAGTTGGGAGAAAGAGCTCCTCGGCATGTATATCTCCGATCACCCCGTCGTACAAGCGTTGCGCGATGCCGATTTAAGTGGTGTTACCACGCTCGGCACAATCAACGACGAGATGGTCGGCCAGTCGCTCAGCTTTGCCGGCATGTTAACGGGTACCAAGACCGTCACCACCAAAAAAGGCGACACGATGTTCGTCGGCAACTTTGAGGATATCGAGGGCAGCCTCGAGTGCGTCGCGTTCCCCAAAGCCTACGAAAAGTTCAAATCGCTGTTGCACGACGATGCTGTGGTGCGTGTAATTGGCAAACTCGACCGCCGCAATGACGGTCTACAACTCATGATCGATAAGGTTGAGATACTGGTGTTGAGTGATGAATTAGCACCAGCATCAGTGCCAGCGCAACCTGCACCTCCCGAAGAAGTGCCGCGTGCGACGCCTATCATGACACACACCGCACCCGCAACACCACCACCTGCACCAGCCGTACCTGCGGCGGTTCCACCCGCATATGGAGCACCTGCCCCTATGACACCACCCAACGATACCGCCAAACCACGCCCGCAAGCCGGCGCAAATGATGTCATCAAGACACAACGAAGTCAAGCGGTCGCGCCGAAAGCAGCGCCAGCCCCCACACCTGTCACCAATGAAATCACTGGCCCAGCCCAGGTATTACGCATCTACTTCCCCCACTTTGATAATACCGAGAGTGCGGTGGCGCTGATGCACGAGATTTATGCCCTGACCGAACACTTCCGCACCGCCACACACGGCGATGCTATTCTGATGATTCACCTAGCTGTTGACGAGCGCAACGTCGTCTTGCGGATGCGCGGCGAGGTGCGTGACCCACTCCAACTATCCGATGCACTACGTCAACGTATTGGACCAGATGCCATCATTCTTGAGTCGGCCTAATCTACTCATCCCACAAAATCTGTGCAAACCTGTGCAACCGGTGTTGTCGTATGACGACACCGGTTTTGGCGTATTTAGCCGATTTATTTCGATAATTCGCCGGTTGTAGAGCTTTTAATGAGATATAATTGAGTATTTGCAAATGCTTGACAAAGTATTGACATGAGGGCAAAAATCGCATAGAATGTGGATGTGCACAAAAGCACTAGGGAGGGCGTCACTATGACGTTACAGCACACTGTAGGACCCACCGAGCAAGACACATCTCTTCCAACTCTCGTTTCAGCCACAGATGCCGATGACCAGCTGCTTATTGCGGCTGTTGCTCGTGGTGAGAGCCATGCGTTGGAGGTACTATATGATCGTTATTCGGGCGTTGTGTACCGCTTAGCGTTCCGTATGCTCAAGCATCGTGAACAAAGTGAAGAAATTGTCCAAGAGGTGTTCTGGCGCGTATGGCGTCGGAGTGCGAGCTTCGAGCGCGAGCGTGGTCGCGTGGCCCAATGGATTTTCGGCATCGCCCACAACCTGTGCATCGACGAAATGCGCCGGATGCGTGCGCGCCCTAATCCGGTCTACGACGATGAGAACCATCCGGTCATCCAACAGCTCATCGACGACCAAGTCGATGTCCCTGCTGCCGCCTGGGCCAGCGAACAGCGTCGAGTGATTGTCAGTGCCTTGGCCAGCTTGCCGAGCGCCCAGCGCGAAGCCATTGAGCTGGCATACTTCGGCGGATTATCCCACCAAGAGATTGCCGATCAACTCGATCGCCCGCTTGGCACCATCAAAACCCGTGTCCGTCTTGGCCTGCAAAAACTCGGCTCAATTTTATCGTTGAGTGGCATGCAAACCGGCGATTAATCGCCATACCAAAACCACGGGCAGTGCACATGCACTGCCCGTGGTTTTGTGTTATTGGTTGGCCCGAATCGCCTCAAATGCTGCATCCGGTGCCGGGCGGGCGCCAAACCGTTGCACCACCCAACTCCCCAATCGATTCGCCAACTGTGCCGACGCAATCGCATCACCATCGCGCAGATAGCGATGCAGAAACGCCGCATTAAATGAATCACCTGCACCAGTCGAATCAAGTGCCGACACGGTCGTGGTGGTGACATGCTGTTGGGTATGCGGACCAATCACCATGCACCCCTCAGCATCGAGTTTGAGGATGACCTGCATCGATGGCCAGCGTTGCCGAAAGAATGCCGCCATTCGCTCAGGCGTCGATTCGCCTGTTAAGATGCGCGCCTCATCGCGATTAGGGAACAACATGTCAATCGACATCGTGTCCATCAATGCAACAAACGTATCACGCCCCATCGACTCGATCATCTGATACGATGCCGGATCAAACGAGATCATCGCACCTGCCGCCTTAGCACGACGCACTGCCTGCACAATAGCATCCTGCGGTGGATCGCTAAACAATGACCAGGCTGTCACATGCAAATGCCGCACGGTATCTAGTACGGCACCAGGTAAATGCGCCGGCACCAAATAAAAATCCGCCCCTTGATTGGTAATCATACTGCGCTGGCCAGTCGGCTCGATCATCACCACAATCGTGCTTGTCGGATACGACTCGAGTTGTACCACATGCGGCACCACCCGCTCACGTTGCAAATCGGTAATCAGCAAATCACCCGATATATCGCGGCCCACACTGCCAATAAACGCCACATCACTCCCAAGCCGTGCAATCCACGTGGCGACGTTGGCAGCCGATCCACCGGGAGTCATCAAAATCTGGCCCGTCGTATCACCACCAAGCTGGAGTTGGGTATCTGGCTTGACCAGTACATCCCACACCAAATCACCAATCACTCCAATTGGTCGCTGTTGCATCTGTTCACCATATCTTCATACACCGTTGTGGCAAGTATACCAAACCCCCACTGTCGCAACAGTGGGGGTAAACAGGACCACGCAGTGCCAATACTGCTCTTATTGAGCAACGGTCGTTTGCTGGCGAATCATGGGCAACACGGTCAACACCACCACTATCGTGGCCGCCAACACCAACACTCCACCCGTATGATACGGCGCAGTAACGTGCACCGTATCGGACAAGAGACCAGCAAGTACCGGACCAACAACAGTCGTCAATGATGTAAGTGCTTGACTCCCGCCGAGCGTGGCCCCCTGCACATCGGCGGAGACACGACGTGATACCAAACTCGTCAATGACGGCGTTGCCATACTACTCCCGACTGACAACACCACAATCGCTGGATACAACCAGATTGACGTGGGTGCCAGTGCAAGTCCCTCGAACCCGATGGTCATCAAGATCAAGCCGATTGATGCTAACCGTGCCTCACCGAAGCGCGGTACCAGCATACGCAACAAAAAGCCCTGCACAATGACTGCCACAAGTCCCACGACCGCAAAGATCATGGCATTATCGAGTGCCGTTAAACCGAATCGGCGATCGCTATACACAGCAAAATTGCTCTGCATGCCGGTAAAAGCCAAATTGAGCAGCACGATACCGATCAACAACACGCGGATATTCGTGTTCTGCAATACCGACCATACCCGCACAAACGGGTTGCTTGCCTGTACGCGCTGGCTACGACGCTCGGGCGGTAATGACTCGGGCAACACAAAATAGCCAAACAGCACATTCGCAAACGCCAGTCCTGCGGCAAAGTAGACTGGGACCGCCAATCCATACAAGCTGAGCCATCCGCCTAAGGCTGGTCCCAACATAAAGCCCAGGCCAAATGCAGCGCCAATCATGCCCAAGCCACGGGCACGGTTCTCTGGGGTAGTCACGTCGGCGATGTAGGCCTGTGCAGTCGAAATGTTTGCACCAGTGACACCATCGATGATGCGCGAGATAAACAATGCTCCCAGCATCAACCATGGGCTAATCACTAACAGATGCTCGGATAAGCCGAAGATGACATAGCCCACACCAGTACCAAACAGGCTAATCAACAACACTGGACGGCGACCGTAGCGGTCCGACAAACTGCCGAGCCACGGCGCACACAAAAACTGCATCAAGGCGAAAATCGCCGACAACCCACCCACGAGTAGCGCACGGTTGGCCATTAACCACGGATCACCACTCTCCTCGAGGATTTTCACATAGAACGGAAGAACTGGGACAACAATCCCAATTCCCAACAAATCAATCAACACCGTAATAAAGATGAACAACATCGGCGAACGTTTTGCCATATGCGGAGATTCCTTTTCTATACCGAACGGTCAGATATACATGATGCAGAGTA
The DNA here is from genome assembly GCA_046300655.1 of Chloroflexota bacterium. Taxonomy (GTDB): domain Bacteria; phylum Chloroflexota; class Chloroflexia; order Chloroflexales; family Roseiflexaceae; genus UBA965. The sequence goes on from JBKCLM010000040.1 coordinate 30,508, forward strand.
TAGTACCAGCATTTTCAAGATTTTGCCGAAGTTTTGCATATGTTTTGCAAAAGAATTTAATAGACCGGTTCAATCGCAGTGTCGACGTCGCTATTAATGCATACGAATCAACAATTGTGCATTGCCAGCAATAACTTGACAATTTGCATCAACGCGTGACAAGTGCTATACTTACAAAACGACTTGCCTCATGTAGGCAATTTTGTGTGTTATTCAACGACCAAGAAGGGGTGCTGCCATAACGGATCGCTTACGATTCAACAACCGCATTCGCGCACGCGAAGTACGACTTATCGACGAAGAGGGCAACCAAGTAGGGATTGTAGCGTTACGCGATGCGCAACAGATGGCTGATGAGCGTGGGTTTGACCTCGTCGAGGTTGCACCGAACGCTGTACCGCCAGTTTGTCGCATCATGGACTACGGCAAGTTCCGCTACGAGCAGTCGAAGAAGGAGCGGGAGGCGCGCAAGCACCAAAAGCAATTCGAGCTCAAGGAAGTCCGTCTGAAGCCCAAGACAGACGACCATGACATTGACGTTAAGGCCAAGCAGGCGCGCAAGTTCTTGTTAGCTGGCGACAAGGTCAAGTTCACGTTGCGTTTTCGCGGTCGCGAGATATTCCATCCCGACATTGGCCTCGAGATGCTTGAGCGCATGGCCGAGGATTTGCGCGACGTGGCAGTTGTCGAACAAAAGCCACTGATGGAAGGACGTGTATTGTCGTTGCTCTTGGCACCAGGTGCCAAGGCACGTCAACAGGGCAGCAAATCAGCTAGCCCCGCACCGAAGCCGGCAACGAACGTTCCCGCCGGCCCGGTTGCTGATACAAAGGAAGCAGAAGAGGAATAGGTATCATGCCAAAGATGAAGACCCACAAGGGTACAGCCAAGCGCTTTACCTTTACTGGATCGGGCAAGTTGGTCAGTGCCATGGGGCAACGTGGCCACTTCCGCCGCCGCAAGTCAACGCGATTGTTGCAGAAGCTTAACCGCATGCAGCCAGTACACGAGACAACTGTTGAGCGTGTGCTTCGTGGTTTGCCATACCGCAAGAAGCACGCACGTTAATAAACGTTTGTGCGTTCGTGGCTAGTCATTCACTAAGAAACAACTCGACAGAGGGAGAAAGTAGACCATGGCTCGTGTAAAACGTGGAATGATGGCGCGCAAGCGCCATACCAAACTGCTCTTGCAGGCAAAGGGGTACCAAGGTAGCCGCAGCCGTCGCTATGCAGTTGCAAAACAGACCGTAATGAAGGCGTTGTCATACGCATTCCGCGACCGCCGCGCCCGTAAGCGCGACTTCCGTCGCTTGTGGATTGTGCGTATCAACGCTGCCGCTCGTATGTGTGGCTTGTCATACAGCCGCTTGATGCATGGCCTCAAGACCGCCGGCATCCTCATCGACCGCAAGATGTTGGCCGACTTGGCTGTGCGCGATATGGACGCATTCCGTCAGATTGTCGCCCAGATCTCCAAGTAAGACCCGTGATTCAAAGTACTGCTAATCCGCAGGTACGCTTCATCCGCTCACTCCGCGACGATCGTTCGTTGCGTCGTAGTGAGCGGATGTTTGTGCTCGAGGGCGTCCGCCTCGTTGGCGACCTCTTTACCAGTGGCCACGCGCCACAGTTTGTCCTCTACGACCTAGATCAACTCCAACAAACCAGCGCCGGGCAAGCGCTCTTGACGCTAATTACCAGATCAGACATCCCCCAAAGCCCAACCACCGCAGCCGTCATCAAGTCAGTCAGCGATACTAGCTCGCCACAAGGCGTGGTGGCCATTGCCCACTGGCCGGATTTGGCGATTCCACCGCAACGCCTTGTGGTAATCTGTGACGAAATCCAA
>JBKCLM010000041.1:0-52446 GCA_046300655.1 Chloroflexota bacterium
CCAATCAAAAATCGCCCGTGCCCGTGGCAGCGCTTTTTGACCAATATAAATATTACACAGCTTGGGCATCAATGACATCGCCAAATCAAGCTTACCAATGACAAAGAGCAACTGAATTTGGGTCTCAAGCGTATCGGTCTCGCCCCACATCTGGACAAACATTGTGTAGTTGTCATCGATGAACGTATTCATCAGTTTGGCAAAATCACTATTATTGGCTGCATTCATCTCGAGTAAATCAAGGATGTACTCACACGCTTGATCGTTTTCATTGGCGACAGCAATATGCATGGCATGTATATAGTGCTCATAGCGTTGTTGATTGGGCAAGCGAATGAACTGTTCGCTATGGAAATAGCGATGCCAAATCGACGAGCTATAGCGCATGACCTCTTCGACGGTACAAATCGTATACAGATCCAAGTCACGATAGTTGAACAAGTGCTGCATCACATCGCGGGCCACCGTAGCATCGATTTTGGCGAGATTATGATAAATATCAAGCCACTGCGAAATGGGGAACAATACCTCTGAAAGCATGATATACTGCACATCTTTTTGGATGGCAGCGATATCGTCGATTATTGGCTTGTACGACCACGCACGCAAGCGTAAAAAGACGACCCAGTCATACAAATCGCGTGCTTTGTAGGCCTCAAGTTGACGTTCCATGCCTTGGCGCGCCTCATTGAGGTACTCATAGGCGGCCGGATAGTGGTGATTTGCTAGTTCAAGGATTCCAAGGATAAACTGCGCATTGGTATAATCGGCGTTCGGCACTTGGAGCGCCGCCATGAAATGCGTGCGTTGACTCTCGAGTGCAACTTTGATCATACGATTCTGTTCTTTATCATCACCCGGCAGTATGCTATCAAGGGCCGTGTATTTGGCATTGGTAAGGCCTATATCAGCATGTGTCTGCGACACCTCGCTAAATTCGCTGACGGCAATTGCCTGATCAAACAGTTCGCTCGCTTGGGTGAATCGGCGTTTGCGACGCAAATATTGGCCGCGTTTGCGCAAGCAGCGCGCGTACAAATCGCGCGCAATACCAGCTGCTTGTAATTGCCTGCTGAGCTCAACCAAAATTCGCTCTGCCACATCGGCACTCTCGCCACGGCGCACGAGATCGGCAGCAATCGTATAAATTTGATACGGCACACTCTGCGTATGCTCTGCAAATAACACCTGTGGGATTGGCACACGCTCAATTAACTCGGCAACATGCTGATACGCCTCGCGATGCGCAAGCATGCCAATAAGATGATACAAGGGCTCGAGGAGTTCAACCGGCAATGCTAGAAGTTGTTGCCAGTATTTTTTGTGGGCGGTCAGCGAGTCAGTCATCAAGTCGCTATTCTCACGCCATAGGCCGATTACATAGCCGTAGTACGCCCACGCCTGCCCAAGATTGCTTTGGTGACGTTCGACGCTAAAGCGCACATTGCGCAAGCCATGAAAGTAACCGAGATGGAAATAATAGCTGGACATCTCACTATTAAGGCGCAACAGCTGATGTATTGCGCGCTCCATTTCCTCGTGTGACAACGCCCCATTCGTCTCACTGGCACTCTCGTTAATCGCACGAATCAATAATTTGTCGAGCGCAGCCACATTCGCTGGCCAATGTGCCAATGCAGGTGGCGGATCGAGTGGCTTCGCTGGTTGATTCACCCGCACCGGTTTGGGTTTGGCCGGTGCAACAACCTGAACGGCAACGGTAGACGTTGAAATCTCGGAATCAGACACTTCCACCGGCGATTCAACGGGAGGCAATTGGGCATCAGTATCTGTGTGAATGGCACACCATGTCAGATGAGCACGCCAGATGTCTTCGTAACGTTGATCGGCAAAGGCCTCATTGCGACCTGGACAATCCGAAAACAGCGTGAACATACACATACAGGCAATTGGTGGTGGTGCATGTTGCTCTACGTGATCAACCACGCGCAAATACCACTCAGTGGGATATTGATTTGATTGCAGATCGGGTTGGCCATCATTACCGATTTGCCGAATATCCTCGATAAGTTGTGTATGAAATGTTTTGAGGTAGCTATGACAAATATCATGAATGATGACTGGATTCGCGATTGACAATGATTCAAGGCGCTCAACTCGCCATGTCATTGGACGCTGACGCACTGCCACAATGCGCCAATTCAAGCGACGCATCAAAATCTCATCAAATCGATGTATTTTTGAGGCCCTGTCAATAAGCTCTTTTTGGTCATATAGTTTGTTAATAATTTCGAGGCGAGTTGTCCGTGGCAAAATCTCCCAAAAGATGCGAATTGACTGGGGTTTAGCGCTGATTTCACGTAAAGGCGAATCAATCATATCAGCCCTCTTTCATTTCGTAGGCACATGTCCACCATACCATATATTGATGAGGAAAGACTCAGCAGGCGCACGAGGTGGTGACTGTGCGTGCGCCTGCGTACATCTACTGTAATGCAGTACGCATCCCGTTGATGAGGTATGCTCCATCGGCACCAACCGTCAAAAAGTTGACTCCTTGATTCGCGTACACCTGTAACGCCACTTTTGTCGGTCCTATAATTCCAACCGCTTTGTGCGCATACTTGACGCTTGCAATAATCTGACCAATGGCCGTATCAAGCTCTGTGCTGGGCATCGTAACACCGAGCGACTGGCTCAAATCAGATGTGCCAATAAAAATGACATCTGCACCTGGTACCTGACAAATCTCATCGCGGTGTGCCAAACCTTTGGCAGTCTCAATTTGTAACACAACCACAGTACGGCGATTTGATTCGGCTGGGTAGGAGTGCGCTGCCGTGCCGTACCCGTGCGCCGGGGATTGACTCAGCAAATAGGCCTGTGTCAGCGTGTGCAAGCCACGGGTACCCTCAGGTGGATACTTAGCCCATTCAATCGCTTGGCGCGCTTGTTCTGCACTCTCAATCATCGGCACCATAATACCGTCAGTGCCAGTCTCGAGCGCATGTTGGATGGCACCGCGCGACAAATCGCGGACGCGCACAATTGATGCCATCCCAAAGGCGCGGGCGGTCATGACTAAATTTGCAACCATGTCGGGCGACATGGTTATGTGCTCATGGTCAATAATCAAAAAATCAAGCCCAGTTTGCGCCAACAACGCGACCGCTTGCGGGTCTTGGAGTGTCACAAACGAGTTATAACACGGACGATTGCGAAGTGCATCAGCCAGCATTCCTGGAGCAATCATGCACAAACCTCTTTTCGTATTGATGAGAGAACGGTACTCGTATTATATACCTTAACTACAACAAAGTAGTGGTTACGTCGTATCAGTGCCAACGGACATCATAAGTCTGAATACGGTATAATTCTCTGAAGTAATCGAATAGATACGAGACACACGATGATTGAGATTAAATCACCTGTTCGCGTCCGTTTCGCGCCGAGCCCCACTGGATATCTCCATATTGGTGGCGTGCGCACGGCTTTGTTCAACTGGCTTTTTGCGCGACACTACGGCGGTCAGTTTTTGTTGCGCATCGAGGACACTGACGAAAAGCGCTTTGTGCCTGGGGCTGCTGATGACCTGATGACCTCAATGCGCTGGGTAGGTATTGACTGGGACGAAGGACCAGACATTGGTGGTCCATACGGCCCATATGTTCAATCGGTACGAAGCGAACAAGGCGTCTATATGCCGTATGCCAATCAGCTGCTTGAAGCCGGTTTGGCATATATGTCTTTCACCACTGAAGACGAATTGACGCAAATGAAGGCAGAAGCCGAGGCCAAGGGCATTAAGGCATTCCGATTCCGTGGCCCGGAGCGAGATTGGCCACTCGCCAAACAACAAGAGGTCGCTGCAACGGGCAAGCCACACACCATTCGCCTTAAGGTACCATCCGAGGGTAGCACGCACTTTAATGACTTGGTGCGTGGCGGTGATGACGGTATTCGCATCAACAACAGCGAATTATACGATATTGTGCTCATCAAAAAGACCGGCATGCCGGTCTACCATATGGCCCACTTAGTTGATGATCACCTGATGAAAATTACCCACGTGCTGCGCAGTGACGAGTGGGTAGCCTCGACACCATATCACGTGTTGCTCTACCAATACCTCGGCTGGGAGGCTCCTACATTTGCCCATTTGCCACCAATTCTGCGTCAAGACGGGCATGGCAAGCTCTCAAAGCGTAAAGATGACGTATCGGCCAACCGGTTCTGGGAGCGTGGTTATCTTGCCGACGCCATGTTCAACTATTTGACACTCCAAGGCTGGAGCTTTGACGACCACACCGAGATTATGACGCGGGCTGAGGTCGTTGAGCGATTTACCATTGATCGCGTACAATCGTCACCTGCGCGTTGGAACCCAGCCAAGTTGCTCGACATGAACGGCATCTACATTCGTGCGATGAGCACCGAGGCAGCTGCCGAGGCGATTACGCCGTTCTTGCAACGCGCCAACCTTGTGTCAACGCCGGTTGATGCAACAGGCCAGCAACGCATCTTGTCGTTGACGCCGTTGATTCATGAGCGTCTCAAAGAACTTGGTGAGGCGCCTGAGCTCCTTGACTTTTTCTTTGTGGATATTGCGCCACCAAGCGCCGAGCTGCTCATCCCCAAAAAAATGGATGCCGCATCGGCAAAATCGGCCTTGACCGACATTCATGCCGCGTTGGATGCCATCACCGAATGGAACAACGCTGAGGAGCTCGAGGCCAGCCTACGTGCCTTATGCGAAAAGCTCGACTTAAAGCCAGGTCAGTTGTTTGGGGCGGTGCGCGTAGCAGTCAGTGCCCGTACCGTCGCGCCACCGCTCTTTGAGATGTTGATTGCCCTCGGTAAAGAGACGACGCTCAAACGCATCGCCACTGCCATCACCGTCCTATAGAGTGCAAACAAAACGCCCCGTGATGCAGACGCATCACGGGGCGTTTCATATGGTGAAGCTACGCTTGAGCGGCTTTCTTTTGGCCAGGAATCTGGAGTTTAATCTCGTTGAGTGGCTGCACACCAGTCAGCGACAATTCCTTGGCGAAGTGACACGCCACAAAGTGTTCATCACCGATATCAACCAACGGTGGACGCTCATTCGCACAGATGTCCTTCGCATACTTACAGCGCGGGTGGAAATAACAGCCACTTGGTGGATTTGCAGGACTAGGAACATCACCTTGTAGACGCTCAGGGCGGTGGCGCAAACGCGGATCCGCCTTGGGGATGGCGTTGAGGAGTGCCTCGGTGTATGGATGCTTGGGTGAGAAGTAGAGCTTGTCGGTACGTGCCATCTCGACAATATAGCCGACGTACATCACGGCCACACGATCCGAAATGTGCTCAATCACGCTCAAATCGTGCCCAACAAACAGATACGACAAGCCGTATTTTGCTTGGAGTTCGTCAAGCAAATTGAGCACCTGTGCTTGAATCGAAACGTCAAGTGCTGATACTGGCTCGTCACACACAATCAACTTGGGGTTGAGTGCGAGTGCGCGGGCAATACCGATGCGTTGGCGCTGACCACCCGAGAATGCATGCGGATAGCGCGACATGTTCTCGGGGCGGATGCCAACTTCTTTGAGCAGTTCAGCAACGCGATCTTTGAGCTCACTACCTGTGGCACGCTTTTGAATTTCAAGCGGCTCACCGACAATTTGCCCGACGGTCAAACGTGGATTCAGCGAGGTAAAAGGATCTTGGAAGATGATCTGCATGTTTGGTCGCAACTTGAGCATCAAGTCACGATCAGCCTTGGTAACATCTACCTTACCCAACTCTGGGTCATTGAAGATGATTTCACCTGCGGTTGGTTCATGGAGACGCAGTAACGCACGGCCAGCGGTACTTTTGCCACATCCCGACTCGCCGACAAGTCCAAGTGTTTCACCTTTTTTGATATGAAAGTCAATTCCGTCAACGGCTTTTACAGTACCCGTCACACGACGGAGCAAACCTGATCGGATGGGGAAGTGCTTTTTGAGGCCACGGACCTCAAGCAACATGTCATCGGTCGTCATGAGCGCCTCACGAATACAGGTGGCAGCGTACGGTATGACCCTTGGCTGCGTCTACGACAATTTCTTCGGGAACGGTCACATCACATACCCCTTCGATCTTGGCTGGACAGCGCAGATGGAAGGCACATCCGTCAACACGGGAATATGGATCCGGCACGGTACCCTCGATCGAGGCTAAACGCCCTTTGGTACGCCCCAGGCGAGGAATCGACTGGAGCAAGGCAATCGTGTACGGGTGCTTGGGATCATAGAAGATGTCATCGACTGTTGCACGTTCAACGACACGACCAAGATACATGACTGCTACCTCATCACACATCTGGGCCACCACACCCATATTGTGGGTGATGAACATGATTGACGTGCCGATTTCGCTTTGCAGGCCACGCATCAAGTCAAGGATGTTGGCCTCTGTAGTTACGTCAAGTGCCGTGGTAGGTTCGTCAGCGATCAACAACGTCGGGTTACACGAAAGCGCCATGGCAATCATCGCGCGTTGGCGCATACCACCAGAGAGTTCGTGTGGGTATGACTTGGCAATACGTGCCGGATTTGGCATGCCGACCTTCGTCAAAATCTCGATGGCACGACGTGCTGCTTCGACTTTGTCATCGGTTTGATGCAACAAAATCGCTTCTTCGATTTGGTTCCCCACCGTATAACACGGATTTAGGGATGACATCGGCTCTTGAAAGATCATCGAGATGTTGTTACCACGGATGCCGCGCATCTCGGGGCTATTTTTGCCAAATGTCAGGATATCAACCGGTTCACGATCAGCAAACTCGCGGAAGAGGATACGTCCACCCTCGGTGCGACCAGCGCTATGCACCAGTTGCATTATCGAGAGTCCGGTGATGCTTTTGCCACATCCTGACTCACCAACCACACCAAGTACCTTGCCACGCGGGATGTTGAAACTGACGCCGTTGAGGGCACGCACGACGCCCAAATCCGTATAAAAACTGACCTTAAGGTCTTCGACGCGAATCACGTCATCTTTGCTGGCAATCGTTGCCGCAGTTACGTTAGCAGTCATGCATTACCTCCCTAGGCGTACGGATCGACGGCATCGCGAACACCATCACCCAACAGATAGAAGCTCAAGACGGTGATAATCAAGACACCGACTGGGATGAGCATCCATGGGTAGGATGTAATGGCTTCAATCGTTTGTGCATCGCGCAACATGACGCCCCATGACACAGCAGGAGGCAAAATACCCAAGCCGAGGTAGCTCAGCGCCGTCTCAGAGCCAATGGCACCAGGAATGGCCAATGTACCAACCACGATAATATGGCTGAGTGAATTCGGGATCAAGTGACGCGTAATAATATGCCAGTGTGATGCTCCAGCAGCAACTGCAGCTGACGTGTAGTCACTTGCACGATACGACATGACCTTACCACGGACCTCACGAGCAAGACCAGTCCAGCCAATGAGCGCGATAATCAGGGTAATTAAGAAAAATCGCACCTGTACCGGTACACCCATCGGCAAAGCCGCTGCCAGCGCCAAGAAGAGTGGTACGTCAGGGAATGACCGTAACAACTCAATTAACCGCTGAATCAGATTGTCGACAGCCCCCATAAAGTAACCGGACGCTGTACCAACAATTGAACCAATAATGACTGATACAAGTACGCCGATGAATCCGAGTGTCAACGATACTTGGCTGCCCTTCATGAGTCGAGAGAAGACATCTTTGCCGTCTTTGTCAGCACCAATGATGTTGATTTGGTAGCCCTCTTCAACTCCAAACAGGTGCAATCGACTTGGGAAGATGCCCAAGAAGCGATACTCATACCCTTGTACAAAGAACTTAATCGGCAACGGTGCGTTCATATCTGGTTCATAGAACCATTCAAAGCGCACTTGATCAAGTGTTTGCTTGAGCTTATATGTCACAAACTGTCCGTTTTCGAAACCAATGGGTGAGGGTGGAGCCCATGCGTAATTTGAGTCTAGTCGATTATGGTCGTATGGTGCCAAAAAATCTGAAAAAATCATCAGAACGTACAACACAATCAACACGTACAAGCCACCAACCGAGAGTTTACTTCGGCGGAATCGACGTACCATCAGTTGCCACTGAGGTATTTGTCCTACATCCTCGGTAGCAGCAGCCTTGCTAGTAGGCAATTGAGTAGCGTCTGTTGCCATCAATGCACCCCTTCACTAATCTAAGCGAACACGAGGATCAACCCATGCCAAGAGAAGGTCACCAATTAGGTTACCAATCAACAGCAAGGCTGACAGAATCACGAGAATGGTACCAGCCAGATACATATCTTGGCTACGGAGCGCTGACAAGTACATAGGGCCAATGGTGGGCAAGCTGAGCACTTGGGCGACCAGTGTTTCACCCACAATCAAGGCTGGAAGCAGCGTGCCAAGCGCCATGACGAGTGGTTGAATAGCGTTGCGGACCGCATGCTTCCAGATAACGACTACTTCATCAAGACCTTTGGCGCGAGCAGTCTGCACATATTGCATATTTAGTACGTCAAGTAGGTTGGCACGCATGATGCGCGTCAAGCCGGCGGTAGCGCCCATGGCGAGCACTAACACTGCAATCCAGACGTGTTTTGCCATATCGACCACACGTGCAAAGCTCCATGGCGCATCAATGAATTCGGGCGAGAATAGCCGCCCTACTTGATGGTCAAACAGGCGTGTCGCAATAATCAGGAGTACGAGTGCAAGCAAGAACCCTGGAATAGCAAGTCCGACAAATTGAATGAATGTGATGATGTAATCAGGGATTGTATATCGATGGGTGGCCGAATACACGCCAATAGGAATGGAGACGAGCCACGTGAAGAGCAGAGCAAAAGTCGACAAGCTAACCGAGAAGCCGAGACGGCCCCAAATACGGTCTCCAACTGACTGATCTGTCTCAAACGATGTACCAAAGTCACCTTGGAAAGAACGTGAAACCCATTTCCAGTACTTTGTCAAAAACGGATCATTCACGCCATAGCGCTCTTCAAGTGCTTTGACTTGCTCGCGCGAGATATCGCCACTCATCTGGCGAAAACGTTGCAATTGCACGTCGAGGATTGACCCAGGTGGTAATTGAATGATGAAGAATCCTACAAACGACACAATAACGAGCAACACTACCATGTTTATCAAACGCCGTGCAATGTAGTTCAGCATGCGTTACTCCCACTCTGGGCTACGGGCAACTACGCCCTAAATTCATTTGAAGAGGTGGGGGGAAAGGTTAAATGGGTCAGCATGGGCAGTCGTTGACTGCCCATGCTGTATGTGGCAATTGCCACGTAAGACCAGATTAGGCGTGAGCCTCTGGGTTCTCCCAGTACCAGGTCTCAGGATCGTAGGTGGCTGGTGAAGGAATGATCCATGGGTTTACGAAACCGCCGAGACCTTCCTTGGCCAAGTCATCACGAGTTGGCACGTTCTTGAGCTCGTCGTGAGCCAAGATAATGCGTGGCTGGTTGGTGATGGTACCCGAGAAGAACGGGCCGCTCTCCACGTGGATCTTCATCAAGTCCCAAACCATGGCATGACGCTTCATGACATCTGGCTCGACCTTGGTCTTCTCGTAGATCTCGTACATCTGACCGATGACTGGATCGAAGTCCTTATCGCCAGGCATGATGCGGCGTGGGGTGCGCTCATATGGATCCTTATCGAGCTCCTCGGTCTCGGTGGCGGTACCCTTGGTAGCGTAACCTACACCGTGGAGTGATGACCAGCGGTCACCCTCGATTGGAACGACCCACTGAGGATAGACGAGGTGGTTGGGGCCGTCACCGACTTCCCAAGCCGTCTTCATCATGATATCGCCAGCGCGCCATGCTTCGTCGTAACCCTCGGCTGGAACTGGGGTCAAGGTGGCATCGATACCGATGGCCTGCCAGTTCTTCACCAAGCGCTCGTTCTTCTGGACGTGCTCGCCGTTGGGGCTCTGGTCAGCTGGGTAGGTGACCAAGATTGCCAATGGGCTACCATCCTTGTTGGTGCGCTTGCCGTCAGCACCCTTCTTGTAACCAGCCTCGTCGAGGATAGCCTCAGCCTGAGCTGGGTCGTACTTGAGGTAGCTGTCGCGCCACTCGGCGTAGCGAGTCTTGGCCTCGTCGTTGAAGTTGTACTCAATGGCCTTGGGGCTCATGGTACCGTTCGACAACTCACCGAGACCGAAGTAGACGGCCTTCTGGACGTCAGCGCGGTCGTAGGCGTGTGACAAAGCCTGGCGGAACTTTGGATCGCGGAAGGCTGCACGAAGAGCGGCATCCTTGAAGTCATAGTTGAAGAAGTACATTGAACCGGTACCCGAACCCGAGTCCCAGAAGCGTACGTTCAACTTGCTCTTGGCGGTGCCATCTTGGAAGTCCTTGATGTCTGCCAAAGTCTGTGAATGGAAGTGAGCATGGTCAACCTGACCGTTGAGGTAGGCCAACTTCTCAGTTTCCTTGTCCTGTACGAATGAAATCTCGATGCTGTCGACGTATGGCAACTGCTGGCCATCGGCATCAACACACCAGTAGTATGGATTGCGGTCCCACACGGTGCGAACGCCATCCTCGAAGACCGACAACTTCCAACCTGACATGCGTGGCAAGTCTGGGTTGTTGTAGTTAGCCTTGATCTGGTGCTCTTCCCAGTCTGCACCGTTGCCCAATACTGGGTTGAACTGCTCCATGTAGTGCTTTGGCAACATCCAGCGAGGACCAATGCCCAAGTTGACCCACATGGCAATGCGGTCAGCGGTCAAAGGTGCTGGAGCATCAAAGACCATCTCCATGGTGTAGTCATCAACTTGGTTGATGGTCACCAAGGTGCCCTTACCTGAACGAGCCTCGTCCGGTGGGCCGTCAATTGGCTTAAGACCAGCTGGGAAGGTGGCTTCCTTACCGTTACCACCGACCATGGTCTCCCACCAGTACATGATGTCGCCGACGGTCCATGGCTGACCGTCTGACCACTTCAAGCCCTCGCGGAACTTGAACGTCCACTTGCTGGCATCAGCGCTGGCCTCCCAGCTCTCAGCCAAGCCAGGTCCGATTGCCAAACCGTCCTTCAAGTAGCGAAGGATTGAGTGACCGTACATTGACTCGTGCTGGAAGCCGAAGATACCCCAGGTGTTGGCGTACGCCTTGCGCATCTTACCGCCGTACTTACCCGTGGTCAACCAGACGTGGGGTGGCGTGTAAGGGCTCTTTGGCAAGCGCTCGTCAACGTTTGGCAACGAACCGTCAGCCACAGCAGCGTCGAGCGTTGGTGACTGCTTGAAGGTCGTCTGCACAACTGGGATTGCAGTAGCGGCTGGTGGGGTAGTTGGCTGAATCTTTACCTCTTCAGCTGGGGCGGTGGTTGGCTCAACGGCGGGCTCGGCAGTACCAGTGTTACCACCACAGGCAACAATGGCGGCACCAGCAGCGCCCATCGCTGAGAGCCGCAGGAATTTGCGGCGATGCAGCTTTGCACTCACGGGTTTTCCTCCTTGCGTACAAAATAGATGCAAATTTGCAGGCTTTTTGTACATCGCGAAACTTGTAGTAATCGCCTGAAGCCGGTTTTTCTAGGGATTAGAAAGACTCAAGTGATTCTTGATTTATACGACTTCGGGGCAATTGTATTATGCTGATGTCATTTTGTCAAATATGAGATTAATTTACATCAAAATTAATAGTTTAACGCATTCAAATCAATAAAATCTCATTTAATGAGTTGACTAATTTTCACCTTTCGGCACCATGTTCATATCAGTATCACATCATAGCGTTATCAGCTTATACCACTGTATTAACACCCATTCCCAACCCGTTGGCTGTGTCTGGATATCAGGAATCAACTCACTAATAACCTGAAAATCACGCACCGTAATCCGACAATCGAGCGGCACAGACAGACACACTATAAAACCCGAAATAGTATGACCACCCAACAGTCGCACAGACACTGATGCCTGATATGGCATTGCCTGTTCGCCATACGCATAAAACGGCAATGCATTCGGCCACTGCTGCGTCACGTGCACCTCCTGCACCGGTACATCGCGTTCGCGCAGATACATCATGATAGCCTCGGCATGACTACGTGGCACCGATTCAACTGATGTTAATCGCCAACCAAGCAACATCAGCGCAATCCCAAGCGCAATAATGCTTGTGCGCCCCATATCTGCACCTCCTCGCGCCATGATCGCTCACGCACCAAATCGGGCAATGCCTGTTGAAAAATCTTCGCCATTGGCAAGTAGTACACACAATCACGTCGCCCAACTTTACAGTCGAGTCGCCCCCAATGCTCACTGCCGGTAACCATGATGACTCGCACATTCGCTCCGAACGACAATGTATTGACCGTATCAGGCCACATGTGCAATAACTCGACGCGCTCGACGGCATATCCACGCTGACGCAAATCCCCGCGAATTGCATCGGGGAACGACGAGTAGCGTGGGGGCTGGAGCAATACCCATGCAACCAAACCGCACACACATCCCACTGCAATGATGATTTGCATCATCCGGCGGGTCATGACATTGCACCCTTTAACAGCTCATCACGCGGATGATCAGCAACCGTCTTACTGTAGTACGCAAGGGTAATTCTGCCCGAACCGGCAATGACAAACGTTCCCGGCATTTGCAGGACATCCCCAACCGGCTTGCCACCACTATAGCCCTCGGAATAGGCTTTGACACCCGCAGCGACCACCGACGGCGCCAAAAATGCTCCAAGTGATCCACTCCCCAAACCAAAGGCGCGATATGCAGCCTGATCGGTATCAACCATACACATAATGTTGGGCGCAAGTGTGCCACAAATCTCACGCGCATCGCTTGGTTGCCCCATTCCCACAGCAATAATCGATACGGGAGATGTCATTGATGTTTGGAGCTTGGCTAAACTAGCCAATGTCTTGCGACAAAACGGTCAGCCAAAATGCCGCAAAAACGAGATAATCAGACCACGTGGTTGCCACATCTCAGCCAACTGCACCGGTGTCTCGTGCATATCAGTCAACTGGATATTTGGTGCTACATCACCAACCTGTAGACGCATAAAACACTCCTTTAAAAAGATGAATCGCAAACTATTTACCATGAGGAATTCGGGGATTTAATTGTATTGTACCTGAATTTGCATCGTGTATCTCTCATTTTTTGCACCATCTGAACGTGCTACAATATTTGCAGGAGTTCGCCTTCCGACACATGAATGGAGCTGTCAATGAGTGATAATCGTCGCAGTCGTGCCGTTACCGAAGGAGTGCAACGCACCCCGAATCGGTCCATGTTACGCGCTGTTGGATTTGGTGACGAAGACTTTACGAAACCAATTATTGGCATTGCCAATGCATATAGCAACCTAACTCCATGTAACTCAGGACTTGACGTGTTGTCACATCGCGTCTTTGATGCCATTAAGTCAGCAGACGGTATGCCCATGTTGTATGGCACTATCACGATTGCTGACGGCATCTCAATGGGCACCGAAGGCATGAAGTACTCACTCGTATCGCGCGAGGTCATTGCTGACTCCATCGAGACCGTCACCAACGGCCAATCAATGGATGGTGTGGTCACCGTGGGTGGTTGTGACAAAAACATGCCAGGCGCCATGATTGCCATGGCTCGTCTCAATGTACCCTCTATCTTTGTCTATGGTGGCACCATCAAACCCGGCCATCTCGACGGCGAAGATTTGACTATCGTCAGCGCATTTGAGGCAGTCGGGCAGTACAGCTCCGGCAAAATTGACGCTGCCCGCTTACTTGAAGTTGAGCGCAACGCCTGCCCGGGACCCGGATCATGTGGTGGTATGTACACCGCCAATACCATGTCATCGGCGATTGAAGCCATGGGCATGAGCTTGATGGGCTCATCAACCATGGCAGCCGAGGATGCCGAAAAAGCTGAGAGCGCCTTTGCATCAGGGTTGGCTGTAGTCAATGCAGTACGCAAGCAAATCTTGCCCTCACAAATTTTGACCCGCAAAGCCTTCGAAAACGCTATCACATTGATTATGGCCACGGGTGGCTCAACCAATGCTGTGTTGCACTTGCTCGCTATCGCACATACCGCAAACGTCGATTTAACGATTGATGACTTCGAGCGCATCCGCGGTCGTGTGCCCGTCATCTGTGACCTCAAGCCATCGGGTCGCTATGTGGCAACTGATCTACACCATGTGGGTGGCACGCCTCAGGTCCTCAAAATTCTGCTGAGCCAAGGATTGCTTCATGGTGATGCGCTGACCATCACCGGACAAACCATGGCCGAACAACTCAAAGACATCCCGTCGACGCCATCCACCAGCCAGGATGTCATCCGCCAATGGAATAATCCGATGTACGAGCAGGGCCATTTGGCCATCTTACGCGGTAACTTGGCCGAAGAGGGGTGTGTTGCCAAAATCACCGGCGTGAAGAAGCCCGTCATCACCGGTCCAGCGCGCGTCTTCGAATCCGAAGAGGAGTGTCTTGACGTCATCCTCAAGGGTGGCATCAACCCAGGCGATGTGATTGTCATCCGCTACGAAGGCCCCAAAGGTGGCCCAGGCATGCGTGAGATGCTATCACCAACCGCAGCCATCATTGGTGCCGGCTTGGGCGACTCAGTAGCCTTAATAACCGACGGTCGCTTCTCAGGTGGCACGTACGGTATGTGTGTAGGACATATCGCGCCCGAGGCCGCAACCGGTGGCACAATTGGATTAGTTCATGAGGGTGATTCAATCACGATTGACGCCTATCAGCGCGTGATTCAACTCAATGTCGCCGACGACGTCTTGGCAGCGCGCCGCGCCGCTTGGCAACCACGACCAGCCCGCTATCGCCGCGGCGTGTTGGCCAAGTACGCCAAACTCGTATCAAGTGCCAGCTTGGGTGCAGTAACTGATCTCGACATGTAAATCTTGATGCACTCCGCGTGGCACGTATGTGTCACGCGGTTTTTTGTACAATGAACAAAACACCATCACACACCGTCATACCGTTGTCAACACGATTGCGTAGCGAGTGACCCATGCAGCACTATATCAATGCCACTGGTCTGGTCCGTATTTTTCGCAGTGATGAAGTAGAGACGTTTGCGCTCCAAGGCCTTGATTTACATGTAAGTCAAGGTGAGATGATTGCACTGGTCGGGCCATCAGGCGCCGGTAAATCGACGTTTCTCAATTTGCTGGCTGGCCTCGACCGGCCCGACGCAGGTGTACTGACTGTCGGCGATTTAAATCTGGCTGACGCCAACGAACGCACTCGCGCCAACTATCGACGCCATACTGTGGGTTTTTTGTGGCAACAAAGCACGCGCAATTTGGTGCCA
This sequence comes from Chloroflexota bacterium, assembly GCA_046300655.1. Lineage (GTDB taxonomy): Bacteria > Chloroflexota > Chloroflexia > Chloroflexales > Roseiflexaceae > UBA965. The sequence goes on from JBKCLM010000041.1 coordinate 15,301, forward strand.
GGACTAACCGCCCACGAAAACGTCATGCTCCCTGCATTACTCGCAGGACATGCGCATACAACTGTCAGTCAACGAGCTGACGAATTACTTGATGCAGTCGAGATGTCATCTCAGCGCAATCGCGACCCACTGCGCATGTCCGGTGGCCAACAACAACGCGTGGCACTGGCAGCAGCACTCGCCTGCCAACCACAGTTGCTGCTAGCCGATGAACCAACTGGTGAGGTAGACTGGGCTACTGCAGAGAAGATCCTTTTACTTCTACAATCATTACGTCAACTCTACAAACTCACCATCGTGATGGTCACACACGATCCACGCGTAGCAGATAGCGCCGACCGTACGATCGCAATCCGCGACGGACGCACCAGTAGTGAGATTGGCACAGACGACATTGAAACAGTCGTAATTGATAGCGCTGGTCGCTTACAAATCCCTGTTGATATTCGTCAACGCATCGGACTTGGGCAACGTGCCACCGTCACCGTGGTCGATGGAGTCATTCACATTACTCCCAAACATACCGCACAATAGTCAGCCGAAAGTCGAGTGGGTCCAATGATTGATGTCGTACATGTCACCAAAGAATTTACCACCCCTGAAGGAGCAATCCGTGCCCTCGATGATGTCAACGTACACATCAAACGTGGTAGCGTTGTTGCCTTGATGGGCCCAAGTGGCAGTGGCAAAACGACCCTACTCAACATGATTAGTGGGTTGGATAAACCGACACAAGGCACAATTACTGTCAACGGCATGTTACTCAACCAGCTCACTACTGACGAACTCTACCAATTTAGGCGTTCAATTGGATTTGTCTTTCAGCGCTTTGCATTGATACCAACTGCCTCTGCGTACGAGAACATGGAATACGCACTGCGCATAAGCGACATTCCCCGATCTGAGTGGGATAGTCGCATCATACGCACCCTCGAGCAGCTCGACATGCGTGAGCATGCGCATCATCGCCCAGGCGAACTCTCGGGTGGCCAACAACAACGCGTCGCCGTGGCTAGGGCACTCGCCATATCACCAACATTAATTATCGCAGACGAGCCCACTGCCAATCTTGATGCGCAACGCGGTGCTGCAGTACTAGGAATGCTCCGTGAGTTGGGCAGTCAAAACGTCACCGTGGTCATCACAACACATGATCCTGTAGCAACAAAATACGCTACGCATTTATGTAAAATGCGTAGCGGTAAAATCGAATCATTCGAGGCTATAAACGACGGAGCACGGTCAGCGCAGCCGTCAAACGCATAATAATTGATCCAGCGAACAGAATGGAATAATGATTAAAGGTAAGACCAAACCAATTGAGTTCGATTCCGTTTAACACCTCGGCGATGACCCCACCAAGTAGTCCTGATAGTACGACGCCAACGCCCGTCACCGCACCATAGGCAGCTAAGTAGGCCCCCCTGCCTTCAGCAGGAGCGCGCGCCATCGACATATTGGCAAATCCCTGGTTGATGCCAGGCCAGAACAACCCTGCACCTAGCGATGTACCTATCAATGGCCACAGCCAACCCGGTTCCGAAAGGACCCAGCCAATCGGCAACGGCACCACACACAAGGCACTGACGATCAGCACAATGCGGTCGCCGTAGCGATCTTGCCAGCGCCCTACAAATGGAAACACTACCATCGATGCCACACTCGTCACAATGCCCATAAATGCCAAATCAGCAAATGACATTTTGAGTGTATCTATGCCATATGCCACAAAAAACGGGCCAGCGATGCCGACCACAAATGCCCATGTCGCACCCGACATGATGAGCGTACGATATGCAGGATCAGCCATGGGTGCAACAAACATCTCACGGATGCTGACACGTGGGCGCCGTTGCATTGGTGGTTCGGCCTGAATCCGCAACAAGACGATTCCAATTGCCGCAAAGAACAGACCAAATCCGAGCGTTGCTGCATAGGCCAACCCTTCGTTGGCATTGTTTTTGAAATAGTCAAGCATGAAGCCCGAGCCGAGCCCACCCATCATCGAGGCAAAACTCGCCACGGTGTTACGCACACCAAAGTAGCGGCCGCGGCGTGACGCCGGCACAAGATCGGTCATCCAACTCGTCCACGTATTGACAGCGATACCCATCAACGCAGCAGCGATGATTTGCAAAACGACGAACAACGTCAAACTTACCGTACTTGCAAGTGGCCACAGTGGTAGTAATGCAACAGGAATCCACATCGCGCGACTGAGGCCCTCGCTCCAAACTGCAAGTGACCGCCGTTGCCCTTGTTGTTCTTCGAGATATGCCCCCAACAGTTGAAAGAGTTGCGTGATAAACGGCAGTGCACCAAGAACACCGAGAACCAAAGGCCCGGCTCCCAAATACAGCGCCAGTCCAGTCACCAAACCGTTGGCTGTCACACTGATAAACACGCTAGCCATGGCTCCCTCAAAAATGGAAAGCCGCAAGGCACCTTCACGCGCAGCTGGGGTTAACTCGTTCGGTTGCATAGGTCGGTATATATCCTCATATATGACTATGCGCAGATTACCACAAAAATCCCCCTTAACGAACGATTGATCGTCAAGGGGGATGCAGACATTAGTTCACTTTTATCGCTTACGGAGTTTCTGCAAATGGGCAAATTTGTCTTTCTCATCGTCGCTGAGTTGTGTTGGCAATGACACCTCGAGACGCAAATACAAATCACCACGTTGTGTTGGATTGGTGCGTAAAGGCATGCCTTGATTGGGGATACGGTGCGTCGCCCCGTTTTGCGACAACGGCGGCACCTTGAGTGTCAATGACTTGCCACCCATCAGTGGTACGCGAACCTCACCACCCAAAATCATGTCATACAAATCGATTGACACCTTATCACGCAAATCATTGCCGTCGCGCTCGTATCGCACATGTGGCGAAATACTCACATGAATAATAAGATCACCACGCCGGCCACCGGCATACCCCGGGCCACCTTCGTTGGGAATACGAATTTTGCCGCCTGACTCAATCCCAGGAGGAATTTTGACAGTAATAGTCCGAGGTTGACCAGTTGATGTATGGAACTGAAAGCGTCGCTCTGTGCCAGTAAAGGCTTCTTCAAGCGTTATGGTTACCTTTTGTTCAACGTCCTGACCTGGCGCGTTGCGCATGCGCGGGTCAACACCACCAAACATCGACTCGAAGATTGAACTAAAATCACCATCACGAAACCCACCAAATCCACCGTAATTGTACATATCCGGGCCAGCACCAGCCGATGGACCGGCACTAGTTCCGCCACCAACACTGCCATACATGTCGTAGTCAGCGCGCTTTTTCTTGTCGCTAAGTACTGAATACGCTTCATTTATATCTTTAAAGCGTGATTCTGCATTGGGGTCATTGGGATTGACATCAGGATGATTTTTGCGCGCTAATGACCGATACGCTTTGCGGATTTCATCTTCAGTCGCATCACGCGCCACACCTAAAATCTCGTAGTAACTTCGTTGTGGCATCTAGGCCTCCATTGCACCACCGTGTTATTACACATGTGCCTATGTATAGGCTACGGAATCTCAACAGCGACGTCAATAGCTTCGTATTAGATTAATATAAAAACTTACAAACCTAAGACAGAAACACGAATAAAAAGCACCCGCTCTGCATTGATTGATGCAGAGCGGGTATCTACTGATTGGCTATTTTGCGACTTTAAGCGGTTGAACATGCATCCAACCATCATTATCATATGTGGCGCGCTTTTGACGATCTCGCAAGACTGAGTAGGCCTGGTTGATGCTACGAATCAAATCTTCGGCATGTGGATTCGACGGATTGATATCGGGGTGATACTGTTTGGCTAGTTCACGATATGCATTTCGTATTTCATTGTCACTAGCACTGCGCGTAATTCCGAGCACATCGTAATAATTACGACTCATGGAGATCATCATGCCAAGACTCCCTTATGCATTGTTTACAGAAGCGCGATACCCAAATCTCAGTTACTACATCTATATGCGTTTGCAATCATTTTTGTTACATAAAGTAGTAGTACAATCAGATTACAGTACGTTAACAAAATAGTCAAGTGAAAAATTGTTAAAATCAGGGGTATTATGTAATCTTACATTTTTACAATATTTAAGAAATAGTGAGTACAATGCGTTAAACGAAAAAAATCAGGGATGTAAGCGAAACGCCACATCCCTGGTTCATAATTCGTTAAGATTAATTATATCCTTGTGGTGGTGGTCCGTTGTAATAATCGTACATGGCGCGTTTCTTTTTGTCGCTCAGCACACCGTATGCCTCAGTGACTTGCTTAAAGCGTTCAGCGGCCAGTGCATCACCTGCGTTTAAATCTGGATGATACTTACGCACCAACAGTTTATACGCTTTTCGAATCTCATCATCTGTCGCCGTGCGAGAAATTTCAAGCACATCATAATAATTACGGTGGGTCATTAACCATCTCCGCGTGATTACAACGCAAAAGCGTGAATATCATCAGTATAAACGATATCATGACACGCTGTCGACATATCAATACAATTACGGCTGTTCCATCCACGTCACATCCGCACATTGCCCAACGCACCACAACTCATAGCGTTCACGCATCGAACTCGGTAATACTAATAATTTCATGCGATCATCTGATCGCCGTGTTGACGTTCCTATTGGTACAATTACAAGATTTTGGTGCGCTTGATTGAATTGTGTAGCATCACCTTGCCACAATCGCACTCCACTCTGATGGAGTAAAAAAACACCTAAATCGCTCCGACGCATAGCCTCAGGCACATACAACTCGATATCAGCTGAAGGTTTACGTTGGGCAAGCTGTTGCACAAACCGCACATCATTTGTTGCGGTGGTATCAAATCGTGATTGCGTCCGTGGATGTGCCTGCCACGAGGAATACTGCGAAGCACTCCAACCGGCATTACCAATTAATGCCACAACGAGGATTACACTCCGCCAACGTACCGGCATTACATGTGTTATACGATAAGCGCCAGCCGCAACAATAATTACAATCGGCACAATAGATTCTACGGTACGCAAGGCATGTGGAGCATCGACACTCAACACACCTGACAACAGTCCTATCCCGAGCCAGCCAAGTAACCATACCAACCACGGCCGGTGCTGCGTCCACAACCACATCATCCCAACAATAAACGACAACGCTTCAACGAAGTTGAGTTGCGGCGCACCTAGATTAAAATGACGTGGGTTCCGATCGCCAGCAACAAACAACATGCCGATATACGCGTGTACATTCTCAAACAAAGCTATCCAAACCGGTAGACCGCGAATGTGCGCATCAGACATGATGGATGTCACCCCAATCCGACGCATGTAATTATCGGGCTGTGTCAGTGCGTACCAAAGAATCGGAGATGCAATCAGTAGCGTCACACCGGCATAGATTACCAGTGCCGGCAACACACTTCGCCAGCTCCACCGCCGTTGCCACAAAACCAAAAAAATAGTCAAGGCCACTACAAACGGCATCAGTCGGGCTGAATGGTAGACCATCAACATCAGTCCAGTTGCAATGCCTGCGCAAACTGCTAATGCAATCGGCCATTTCGCCTGGGGAATACGCAACCACGCACCAACCGCAATCATGGTTAACAACGGACCCATCGTTGCTGGAAAGCCAATTCGACTTAAGCCAACGTGCCAAAGCAACGTGGCCAATAACACACTTGCCCACAAGGCAAACATTGCGCCCAAATGAGGACGGAGCATCCAGAACATGGCAAGCACACTTATCGTGCCGACCACCGCCGCGCTAATACGGATACTCCATGCACTTGCATCAAACAGTGCGATGGGGATTGCCGATACATAAAAGTAACCCGCAGGCAGATTTGCCAGAGGACTGTAGACCATCCATTCACCGGCAAGAATACGCCAGGCCAATCCACCATGGCGCGCCTCATCACGGAATAACCCAGTGGGATAGTCATTAAGCCAGGCAATACGTAACAATCCCGCTACTGCAAGGGCTACTGCCAATACAAAAAGGCTTTTTAGTGGCGTGAGTGACATACGATCAGGCCACTCAAGTGGTGGCCAAGAGGTCGACACAGACCACACCGCAATCAACAGCACCACGCCAAGCCAACCAAACCCCAATTGCCAGAGTGTAATAACCAATGCGAACCCAACAAGTGATTGTATGGGAGAGAGAGATACACGTCGGTATGGTAATAACAGCAAGACGGAGGTCATCAACCATAAGTAACCAAGCAGATTCCACTGGTTAGGGACTGCGTAGGCAACCGCATATGGAAATGCCATCCACGTGCCGATTATTACCAACGCAGGAATGACCACAAACCACTGTGACCAGCGTCGTGAAACCCCAATCAAGAGCATCCACAGCCATAAACCTGCCACAAAGAGAAAACGCATCCCATCAATCTGCAGCGGTTTTGTCTGTGTGAGCGAAACTGCGCTAACTGCCAAGCCAAGATCGCGTCGCTCCGAGAGAATCGGACCAGTCACTGTATATGTCAGCATTGTATATTGCTCAAAGTGCGAGACGGGCATGGCTAACAACGAGATCGTTCGCCAACCAGGACGAAGCGGGAATGACGTCGAGGTTGTATCGGATGTGACCACTACTTGCATCGGTGGTTGCTCAAGAGCTCGTGCAGTATGCAGCGTCATTCGAACTATCATGGGGGTCACATGCACCGTTTGAGGCAACCGAATGACACCTTGCATCGGTGCCCAGCGCAACGCTCGCCCTTGTTGCGGGTCATCGTTTTCGTATTCGAGTTGATCGATATATGGCCACACCTGTGCAAACGAAGTATCTGTTACAAGCGCAGTGTGTTGATTGAGTGGTGTAAACCAAAACACCACTCCTTGGAAACAGAGCAAGGCGCACGTTACAACCAACCAGACGCGCAGTTGAGATGAATGCGTGGTCATTTGACCTCTTCATGAACATTTACACAGTAACTATTATATCGTGCGCATGAATGATTTTGTCGAGCGCATTGAACTCCTACGGTATAATGGCGCAGAACGGATATCACAACGGAGTGCGACATGGCAAATTCAATTTTAATTTTTGGCGCTCACCCAGACGATTGTGAATTTACTGCAGCGGGCACCGCAGCCTTGTGGGCTGCACGTGGCGATCGCGTCTGTTTTGTGTCAGTAACGAATGGCGATGCAGGCCACCATGAAATGGGTGGAGGACGGCTCGCCCAACGCCGCTATGCTGAGGCACTTGCCGCCGGTGCAGTAATTGGCATCGAGTATATCATCATGGATAACCACGATGGCGAGTTGTTGCCGACGCTAGCCGTGCGCCACCAAATTATTGACTTAATTCGTACATTTAAGCCTGATTTGATTCTCTCGCCACGTCCCAATGACTATCACCCTGACCATCGATACACAGCGCAAGTCATCCAAGACGCCGCCTACATGGTCACAGTGCCGAATGTACGGGCCGGCGTCGAAAACTTGATGTACAACCCGATTATTGCCTACGTCAGCGACACCTTCATGAAGCCATATCCGTTCAGCCCGAGTGTCGTCGTTGACATCGACAGCACCGTCGAACACAAAGTCGACATGCTCGATCGCCACGTCTCACAAGTATACGAGTGGTTGCCATGGAACGGCGGCTACCTCCATGAAGTACCAGCAACACCACGCGAGCGGCGTACTTGGTTGCGTGCACGACTCGATTATCGACTGCGGCGCGATGCTGATCGCTATCGTAACTTGTTGATTGCGCATTATGGTAACGAGCGTGGTCAAAAAGTCACCTATGCTGAGGCGTTTGAGGGGTGCGAATACGGCGCACCATTAGATGCCGCCGCCATACAACGCTTTTTCAAGTTCTAAAAACAGACGCGCGCAGGAGGAAAACTCCTGCGCGCTGTCAAATATCCATTCCTAAAACGCCTGCCATTCACCTTTGAGTTGGCGCTCGCCAACTGCAATTCGTTGGGCTAACCGCAATGCACCTACGGCCGGATCATCGACGAGTTGCATGGCGACTGATAACCCGTGTGTTGCCAAATGATCGACTAAGGCGCGTTGGAGTGGTTCACCACGCACAATCATACTCCCAGCCAACGCCAACGGGAGCGGTCGAGGTAAGTCTAATTGTTTGGCCACTGCAATTACACTTCGTGCCAGCTCAAAACCGGCTTGTTGCACAATTTGCATGGCCACCGCATCGTGCTCAGCCGCAATTTGCATGATAACAGGACCGACATCACCGAGCAACGGCCGAGGGTCACTGACCCCGTACAGGTATGTAATAAAATCCTCGGGCAACTGCAGTTGCCAATGATTGAGTAGTGCCGGGAGCAACGCCGTGCGCGGCCCACGACCATCAGCCGCACATGCTGCAGCACGGAGCGCCATAATTGCCAAATCATGGCCACTGCCCTCGTCACCGAACAAATAGCCCCATCCACCGGCACGGCGCATATAGCCGTTTGCATCACGACCGACGGCAATCGACCCTGTGCCACAAATGACGCCGATACCAATACCATCCGTGGTGCCGGCAGCGATCACCAACCAGCCGTCATTCGCAATGAGCAAATCATCGGCAATGCCACGATTGCGCACCCAAGAGCTGACCATTTGCTCGTCCTCGGGGCGACTTACACCAGCAATACCGGCACACATTGCCTGGACTTTTTGGCGTGGGATACCAGCATCAATGAATGCCTGGGCGATTGCACGATCTAATTCAGCAAACGCGGCTGATGAATCATGCGCATAAAAATTACTGCCACGCTGACGGCTGCGTCCCAAAATCGCACCCGTATCAGCATCTCCGAGCAATGCCACTGTTTTGGTTGCACCGCCATCAATCCCTAACACCAAACGTTGTTGACTATTGCTCATACATTCACACAGTCATCACAACATGATGACTCATACTTTGGAAGAAAAATTCACTCTAGGCGGGCTCACTGTTACGGTCGTAAGGGACAATGTTATCCCACTCATCGCCACGCGAGCGTGCGACCACCGCAATTACCTCTTCGGTATCGCTGAGATTATACACCTCGTGTGGTACGCCCGGTTCAATAAAGATAAAATCACCTGCCTCATTGTCGATGATAGTGCGCAAACCAGGACCATAGGCATGGCGAACCTTGCCTTGGAGAATGTACAACATCACCTCGAAATCGACATGGATGTGGGCATATGCAACTGCGCCAGGGGGCACACGTGCAACATTCATCGACAAGTTCTTGGCGCTGGTGTTTTTGCTGGACATGCCCAACTTGTAGCGGATGCCGTTCCACCCGCGATCACCACCACCACCACGAATGACCGAGATGCCATCATTGCCTTCAACTTGCAATTGCATTTCTGGAGTAACGCCTGAACCCTGCATGTTTGATGTCATGGCCACCCTCTCGTAACTGTTGCGATTCAATCAACGTGATATAGCAGTAAGTATACGTCAGATTACCCCAATAAACCATAATGCAGGTCTATCGGGCGTTGATAGGCATCGACTGTACCACTCAACACCTCGTCCAGCGAGACTGCACGTCCTGCCATGTTTGATTCGAGAATGGCGTAAGCCGCGGCCAAATCGCGCAGCCCCTCGATACCACTCGTCTCTGGATCAGTGCCGTGCTCAATCGCTGTCAACCAGTCATATTGCGAAATCGCCGCTGCGTCGCGCAACCCATGTGGGAAGAAATGCTGGCGCTCAGCATCGGACATATCACGCTCAAAACGTGCCACCAACGACTCACGTGTACCATCAGCATGCACCAATTTATCACCACGTATGGCTGCCTTGGTGCCAACAAACGCTGGCGCACCCTCGATGGTGACTGCTTCACTTTGGCCAGCCCATGACCACCACAACTGCCCCATGGCACGATTGACAAAACGTACCGTTGCCATGTAGGTGTCATCGACATCGGCGCTGACGCGCATCACACTGCCATCAGGATTGGTATGCGTACGCTCAGTCACAAATGTCTCAGCCATGGCAGTCACACTAGCAACCTCGCCCATGACATAGCGCATCCAGTCCATCTGATGGACGCCGATATCAATACTACCACCACCACCACCGCGTAGTTTTTGGTGACGCCACGGCGTCTCGGCAACTATCCGGGCAGGCGACCACAAGCCACCCAAAATTCCCATCACGGCAAATTGCGGCGTGCCAATCAGCCCGTGTTTGACAGCCCAATGCTGCGCACGCACCAGCGCCATTTGGCGCACATTCTCGAATACGCCTAGCGTCAGCCCTTGTTTTTTTGCCAAATCAACCATCATCTGACCAGCACGCACACTAATTGCCAACGGCTTTTGGGATAACAGGTGCTTACCAGCAGACAGCGCAATGCTCGCCACATCATGATGCACTGCCAGCGTCGTAAAGTCATTTACTGCGTCAACGACACCGCTGGAAATCATGTCGCGGTAATCAGTAAAAATCTGTACATCGCCGTCATGAATGTCGCTGATATATGTGTGCGGCGCGGCTAACGGATCACCCGTAGCCGGATCAAGCACAGGTGGTCGTGGTTTTGGCCCCTCACCACGTTTGCGGAACATGAGGGCATCTTGAGGATTACGGGCACACAACGCAGTAATGCGGAAATTGTCCATGCCAAGCTCGCGAAGCCGCATATACCCCTGCAAATGGGCATTCAAAATACGCCCACAGCCGACAATACCGATCCGAATCATCTTAGCCTCCTCGCACCATGGCGTGCGGTGGCAACGGCAACGATACCGTCATGTTGGTATTTGCTGAGATTAATCCGGCCTCAAGGACCTCTTGGGCCATCAACGCCACCTCACCACTACACAACTCCAACAACGGCACCTCTTGACGAATCACCGCCACGAAGTGCTCTAGTGCATGTCGATAGCCAGGAGCAATTTTGGGGACACGCACCTGCACGCCTAAGTCATTCTCGGCATCGCTAAAATAGAGCTTGCCTTGACTGGCTTTGAGCGTACCCTTGTCACCATATATAATCGGCTCGTATGACGTCATATGACCGATTTGCGTCCATGAGGCTGTTGATGTCGAAATCGCATTCTGATGCTGCATAATCATGACTGCGTTATCCTCGGCAGGCAAATCAGTTTTGCGCAGGCGCCCGGCAACTGCGGTCACTCGTGAGGGCATACCGACCAGCATGCAATCAAGCGCCGCCCCATAACAACAGTAGTCCATGAATGCACCAGCACCGTTAAGCGTTGGGTCGTACAACCAGCCGACGAAATGTGGCGAACAACCGAGCTCACGTGGGCCACAGTGGGCAGCACGATAATTGACAGAGAAGACATTGCCAACCTTGCCTCGTTTGGTCAACGCAATAGCGTGCTGCACATCGGCACGCCAGGCAAAAGGCCAATTGACCATCATCACCACACCAGCTGATTTGGCTGCTTGATACATAGCAAGCGCGCCAGCGTAGGTCGAGGCCATCGGCTTTTCGGTCATAATATGTAAACCACGCTTGGCAGCGGCAATGGCAGCATCGACACCAGTCATGTTATCGCCCATGACCAAAACAGCATCGAGTTCGGTTTTGTTGAGTAACTCGAGATAATCAGCAAACACCTTTTTGATGCCGGCATTAGTGGCAGCAGTGCGCAGCTCCTCACTTGGATCGGCGGCAGCCACAATCTGCATATCTGCGACTTCGTGCGCATGACGAAGTACATCCCACACATGGTCATGCGTCATCCCAAGAATACCGATTCGCAATGCTTTTGACATGATACTGATGCTCCTTTGCAACAATAGACTATGTGTGCATTATACCGAGAGAATATGAGTTGCGCACAATTACGCCGACTGATGTCGCGGCAAGCGACTTGCAATAAACCACGCCACACACATCATCCAAATGCCTGCCACAGTAAATGAAAAGGTATACCCTTGCCAGGCAACCAGCTGACCACCAATAGTGGCACCAACCACCCCACCGAGTGCCGCAATCGTGTGATACATGCCTGCGAGTCGACCACGGCGTTGGCGCAAGCCCATCTCGGTTGCCACGAGCAAAGCAGGCGTCTCGTAGCTTGAGAATGTCAACGAACGAATCATCTGCAACGGCACAATACCCCATGTTGATGCGACAAACTGATAAAGTATGTAGATAATGCCCTGACCGGTTAAACCGGCCATTAACAGCGGGCGACGCCCCCACCGATCAGCGAGCAACCCCGCAATCGTCAACGCGGGAACCTCACCGAGTGCGGCAAGTGCCCATAACGCGCTAATCGAGCTTTGCGAGTATTCCAGCGTTTTCATGAACGCCGGCCACTGCCAGGCAACTGCCCCCATGCCATAAAACCATGTGAAGACCACCACAAAAAAGGCAATCGTAGCACCCCGCGAGAATTGAGGATTCGCTGGAGGCATGGGTTGCGCAGATGGCACGACAGTTATGTCATCTACTGGTTTCGCCACCTCGTTGATGCCAAATGTCGCAAGACAGCCGAGCGCTTGCATGATACTTGCTAACAAAATGGGAGCCCACAGGCCAAATGCATCAGCAATAAATCCACCACCGACAGCGGTGATTGCAAACGCCAATGAACCAGTCGTACGGAAAAAGCCGAGCACACGCCCCCGTGAACTTGCATCCTCGATTAAATCGCCGGCGAGTGCCAGACTACCTGCATTAAACCCTGCACCAGCGATGCCGAGCAACAATTGGGCAATCATCACCACCCAGACTGTTTGGGTGAGTGAAATAGTTAGTAATGCGAGTGATGAAATGATAAGCGCAATAAAAATAATCGGACGGCGCCGGCCAATTTGATCAGAACGCACACCCCATAAATACGGCGCTATTAGTGATCCTAATTGCGACGCGGCGAACATGAGTCCAACTAATGCGGGGCCAGCACCAAGAGCACCAAAATGATTGACCATTAACGGCACTGTCAGGCCGTTCGCAGCAAAAAGACCAGCCTGACTCAGCGCCAAAAAACGCAATGAACGTCGATTGGCTAACGACATGAGTGCCATGCAAAAACCTCTTGTCCCCAGGTGAATGTGCGATGCCCCATAGTACCACAGACTCTCCTGAGCTATTGTGGCACAGGATGCCACAACACAGCTGATAAATTGACGTGCAATTCAGCTAGCATAGGAACATTTTCGGCTAGCAAGCGGTCGTACTGTTCATAGGCATTGGGTGACGTGATACGCCCAGTGGCGGAGACCACGCGCCACCATGGAATGAGCTGGGTTGCAGGCGTTTGAGCGAGAGCCCAACCAACCCCACGCGCACCACGTGGAACTGGCACAACGCGTGCAATCGTGCCATAGGTTGTCACACGACCGAATGGAATTTGAGCGACAATTTCGTAGACAGGAGTGTATTGGTTACGCATTTCCTAGCCTCCATGGTACAATGACAGCGGTGTTTTTCACCGGTTGGAGTAGCAATACATGGCATCAAAATCATCACATAGATCTCGTGGCCGCAATCAGGCTGTTGATAAAAGCTCATATCCAATTAGTAAGCGTCGTCGCAAACAGGTCGTCAAACCATCAATCATTCCGCGGTTGCTGGTCGGTTGTTTATCGACATTTGTCCTTATCGGGTTCGTTGGCATCGCCTTGGCGTTTGTGGCGTACTCTTCACTGACGGCCTCGTTAATTCCTCGTCTCGAAAGCATCAAAGGTCGCACTTCGTTTGAGACGAGCCGTTTATACGACCGCAATGGCCAAGTGTTATACGAGTTTTTTGGCGACGGCAAACGCACCAAAGTGCCGTTACAACGCATCTCACCAAACCTCATTAACGGCACAATTTCGATTGAAGATAAAACATTCTATACCAACCCAGGTGTCGACTACGTCGGTATTGCCCGTGGATTATTTGGCAGTCTGACTGCCGGGTCAATTGTTGGTGGTGGATCAACCATCTCACAACAAGTTATCAAACAGGTCGTTCTTACCGAACAAGAGCGTGCATTTGATCTCGAGACGCGTGTCCGACGTAAAATCGTCGAAATCGTGCTGGCACAAGAGATGTCAAACCAGTACAGCAAAGATGAGATTCTTGAGCTGTACCTCAATGAGGTCTACTACGGCAATCTCGCCTACGGCATTGAGGCCGCATCTAACACATATTTCAAAACAACTGCCGCCAACTTGACGCTCCATCAATCAGCGTTTTTGGCAGGTATGCCACAGCTTCCTAATGTGTATGACCCATACTTACACACCAGCAACAACATTATCCCCGGCATCACGTTACAAAAAGGCTGGCTCAAACCCGGTTATGACCTCGGCGATAATACGAGTTTGCCCAAATGGCGTCAGATTGCCGTGTTACGTCAGATGGTCGAGAACGGCTACGTGACCGAAGCCGAAGCAGTCGCAGCGGCCCGTGAAGATTTAGTCTTTGCTGGCCCCGAAGTGCCAATTAATGCGCCACACTTCGTCTTTTATGTGCGTAAACTGCTTGAAGCTGAATACGGCGCCCAATTTGCCACGCTCGGCTACTCAATTTACACTACCATCGATCTAGACCTACAACGTGCGACTCAACGCTTCGCGACAGAGCGCATCGGCGAGCTCCAAGAGCGCAACATTAATAACGCGGCAGTCGTGGTGATGCAACCAAACTCCGGGCAAATCTTGGCCATGGTTGGCAGTGTCGACTATAACAAGGTCATCCCTACGAACAACGCGGAATACGAAGGCAACGTGCTTGATGGCCAAGTCAACGTCGCCACAAGCCTCCGTCAACCTGGATCAGCGCTCAAACCGTTCACGTTCCTCTCGGCCATGGAACGCGGCTTAACTCCAGCGACGGTCTTTTGGGATATCAAAAGAAGCTACCCATCTATTGATGACAAAAAGTACGAACCAAATAACTACAACGGCAAGTTCAACGGTCCGTTGCGCATGCGCCAAGCACTAGCCAATTCGTTGAATATGCCTGCCATCGAGGCACTACGCTACGCAGGCGTCGGACATACAATTGGGCTATTGCAACGCGCAGGATTGTCATCGTTCCAACGTGGCGAAGGGTTCTATGGTCTCGCACTGACACTCGGTGGTGGCGAGGTCACTCCGCTTGAGTTGACGGCCGCCTACAACACACTGGCGAGTGAAGGGCGCTATTTCGCTCCTGAAGCTATTCTCAAAATTGTCGATAACCAAGGAACCGTGATTCTCGAGTACACGCGCCCGCAAGTCACAGCCAGCATTAACCCAGAACTCGTTAGCATCATTGTTGACATGATGAGCGATGATAATGCGCGTCAGGCAATTTGGGGATTGAACAGTCCACTCAAACTGAGTCGTCCTGCAGCCGTCAAAACAGGTACGTCCAACGACTGGCGTGACGCCTGGGCACTCGGGTTCACACCGTACGTGACTGTCGGCGTCTGGACGGGTAATAACAACAACGAACCCACAGCTAAAGTCGAAAGTTTGACTGGTGGCGGTATTATTTGGCGCAATGTGATGGAATACATGTTCAACGAGAGGCGCTTTGAACCGTTGCTCGCAGAGCCGTTTAATAATCGACTTGTGCTGAACTTCTCACGGCCGGCCGGTGTACAAGAGCGGCCTATTTGTCCGCTCCCGGGTGCTTTTAACAACCGCAACACCGAGTTGTTTACCCGCACCATGAACACGAACCCCGTACCAGGTCCAGCCCGAGATAACGCCACTTCAATAGACTTGACCGTACAAGCGCCAGCTGAACTGACTGACGACCCATGTGCTGGACTGATGCAGAAGACACAAGTGGTTAAGTTGGTCGATTCTCTGCCGCTGTCAGGAGTAATCACCGATACTGCGGTCATCACGACCAATGTGTGTCTCCCTACTGACGGTGTATCAATCCCACAAGACCGTATTGTCGAGGGGGTAACTTGGATTCTGCCACCCGATGAACCTGACATTCTCACCGACTATGCGTGGGAGGTGGTGCCCAATATTGAGACGCTCCAACCACCGATTTTGCCGTTCGATGCCAAGATGATCCCTGCATGCACGAATGAGATGCTTACCGCATTCGGCCCACCTGTTGAGGGGGCGATTCGTATGCCAAACCTACAGCGACTTGATGCACAGGCGGCGGTAGATACACTCACAGCCCTCGGCATTGATCCGACACTAATTTATGTCGACCTACAAACACGTGAACGCATTCCAGATGTGTTTGATCAATATGCGCCTAATCAGGTGATAAGCACGATGCCAGGGGCTGATGCGTGGATACTGCCAGGTCAGGCAGTGATTATTGGAGCACGTGCGCCGTAATTGTCACACGATCACAGCACGAATTTCGTCGATTAATTGCGCATGCAGTTGTGGGTGATGACCAGCACTCACTGCGGCATGCGCAATACTTTGCCACCACGGCGTGTGTGCAGTCACATCGATGCGCCAGCGCGTAAGCACAGCAACCGTCGCTGGATAGGTATCAACCAACCAGACAACCGAGGCACGCTCATCAATGGGCATGCTCGGTGGTGTGTGACGAAGTTGCAGGGTGCCGGCCTGTGCAAGAATGGTGTGGGCGGCACCACCAGACACAGCGGAGCGCCACGATTCGGGAGTGGCATCAAGCACCTCATTAAACCATGATGTAAGATCTGGTTCGCCAGCAGTCGGTTTTTTTAGGGGGAAATCAGAGCCAAACAACACTTTATCGGGCACAACCATCATCGCCATCTGCACCATAGTCGCCGTGTCGGGGTAGGTCAGCCACGAGGCAGCAGTGTCGTAGTAGACGTTGCGTAGCACACGGCGCACACTAGGAATTTGCTCATAAAACCACAATCCACCACCCCAATGCGCCAAAATAATCGTCAGCTCAGGGAACCGCGCTGCCAGCTCATAATAGGCCCACATCGGCTGATCGACTTTGCCGGGGTAGGCAGAACCAACCGGTTCGTTCACATGAAAGAGCATAGGCAGGCGATGCATTGCACAGTACTCAGCACAGCGCAAAAACGCTGGACTGCGCAACGAAAACTGCTGTGCCACCGGGTTCAGCTCGCCGACGCCACACATGCCTCCAGCCACACAACGGGCAATCTCGTCGATAGCGCCAGGATGATTTGGTTGAATCATGGCAAAGGCACGTAACCGTTGCGGATTATGCCGCATCGCCGCTAGGACGGTGTCGTTTTGGCTGACACAGTTGGCCATCTGCACCACATATTCACCTTGCCATACACACATATCGATGCCAGCCGAATCCATGGACCCAATCACGCGGCCTACATCGGCATAGCCTTGGACCCGTGATTCGTGGTACAACGCAGATTGCCATGGCTCATCAAACCACGTTGGTAGTGCAGGAAGGTAATGTTGGTGAATGTCAATGATCAGTGGGGGCGTTTGCATGCTGCACCACCAATGTACGAATGCGGGCGTAGACGTGCTCCCAGGTCATGGTGGAAAGCACTTTATCGTGGCCGTTTTGGGCAAAAGAACGGGCCAATGGAGGATTGTGCAACAGCGTCTTAATGGCATCAGCAAGGCGCTCGACATTATCGAACTCAACGAGCAATCCGTCGTGGTTATGGTCAATCACGTCGGGAATTCCACCTGCATCAGCACCAATAACGGGCAACATGTTGACCCAGGCCTCGAGGAACACGATGCCAAACGAATCGGTCCGCGACGGCATCACAAAGAGACTAGCTGCCGCATAAGCGTCACGCTTTTCGGCATCAGATGCATAGGCAAGCACATGAATACGCGCCCGCATTTCCTGGGGAAGCTGATTCATGTAATCCGTAAAATGACTCAGCGGCGCACCAATCAAGACCAACTCAGCCTCTTCACCTGTCTGCCACAACTGTTGCATCGCCTGTACTGTCGTGATGGTACCTTTGTCACGTGCCATGGCACCGACCTGAAGCACAATTGGCGCAGTGATGTTGTGCCGTTGGCGAAAAGCCACCGCGTCGCCATGTTGGAGATGAATCGGAGTCACACCGGCGCCAACCACATGCATACGCTGAGCATCAATGCCCTGACCCTGCAAAAAGTCCTTTTCACGCGTGGTCATTGTCAACACCGCCTGACTGCGTCGGAGCAGATCAAGCTGTTGGGGCATACTGTAATAGCGCACAAAAGCAGGGTCGCGCACCTCGCCAAGATGAATGAACGGCGTCATGATAACAGGAATGTGGTGCGCAACTGCCAGATCCACAATTGGATGTACGAGGCTGTCGAGGGTCACATTCGTCACATGAATGACGTCGATATCAGCGATATGTGTTGTAAGCCAATCAACCATGGCAGGAGATTTAGGGGTGAGCGCAGCGAGC
This sequence comes from Chloroflexota bacterium, assembly GCA_046300655.1. Taxonomy (GTDB): domain Bacteria; phylum Chloroflexota; class Chloroflexia; order Chloroflexales; family Roseiflexaceae; genus UBA965. The sequence continues at coordinate 33,579 of JBKCLM010000041.1, forward strand.
CAACGTAACCACGCCACAGGAGCACCAATGCGCCCCAGCTCGACGAGCAGACGGCGCAGGACGGGGTAAATGAGAGGATGCCTGCCGAGGCGCACCACGGGGAATCGGTGAATGTGACAGCCATGATCAAACTCGTAAGGCACATCAATCTCGCGCCGCCCAGCCTGCCAGAACGCCTCGAGGTCGTAGACGGTGGTTGTCAGCACCGTGACCGTATGACCCTCAGCGGCGAGACGGCGACCAATCTCGACAAAATACTGTACTGAACCACTCGAAACCGGATGATAGAGTTGCACGACATGAACGATGTGCATTGACGTTTATTGCCCCCACGATATCCCTGAGTCACCATCGAAATGCTGATCGCGCGTCATCTGCACCGGGTCGCCATCTGGCAGGCCATCCTTGAGCTTTTGGGCCCAAAGTTCGAAGCCCGATGCACCCTCAGGGATGGCCAAAAAGACCATCCACTCGCCATCCGGCGAAATCTCGGGTGAGCGGGCGGTGCCCAGCGTGGTGATTTTTTGGGCAGTGGTCGTACCAAACGCCAACATGTAAATGTCAGTGGCTTGATCATCACGTTTGGCAAAGTACAGTCGTGCATTATCGGGCGACAATGCCGGGTCATAACTCTGATTGGGCACACCTGTGGGCACTGATAACGTACCTTGCGCGATGGAGTAACGCAAAATACGTGGGTCGCCCTCGACAGCCGGATTGAACTCGAATATTACATGGTCGCCGTCATTCTCAAAAATCATGCGGCCAATATTACCGGTGCCGTCAGCATAGGCACTGGTGCGTTGTGCGCCAGCTCGTGCATCCATGACATACATGATGAGGCGATATTCAGCAGCCGGCGAACCTTCAGGGGGACCGTACTGTGATGCGTAGGCGATACGATTGCCGTCGGGCGTAAAAGTGGGGTAGAAGGCCCACATGGAGTCATACATGCGTTCAAAGCTTTGGAGGGGATGACGCGAACCGTTGTCAGTCAGTTGAATGGCTTCACCACCAGCCGATGATGTTAGCATGATATCGCTATAACTTTGACCACGACGAACAAAGACGATGCGTGTACCATCACGTGAGAACGCAGGGTGCCAAGCATCACCACTGACGGTAAGCTGTTGCAAATTACCGTTTGCCCACATCACCAGATTGCCAGCTTTGGCCAACAGAAGCCGACCAGGCAATGATGGTGTGGCAATGACAGCCGGATCACGTGCCACATCTGCCACTGGAATCACGGTGCCATCTTCCGTGGTTTGCCCAGGGGACGATTGTGCACAGGCAACAAGCACAATCGACATGATGACAATCATGAATATACGCTTCATACACGCTCCATTTCAACCGGCACGATATGCAGTCTACGGGCTGCGATCGGCGTCGTCACAACATACAAAGCTCGGGGTTGCACTGATATTTCGATGGGCGTACTACCCACATAATCACCATCTACTTGCCACGACATCGGTGCACCGGTTACGACCACGCGCCTGACACGTCGCAGGAGTGTTCGCCGATCAAGCCATGGCAGATAGCGATAGATATACAGCATCAAAAAGCGAAAAATACCCGTGACATACAACTCATGTCCGAACATCATTTTGACATCAAGCAGACCATCATTGAGCTGTGCGGTCGGTGTAAACGGGATAAACCCGGCATAGCGGTGTGTATTACCGACTACCATCATCAATAACGGCACATGCATAACCTCGTCATCGAGCATGACGGTTACGACGTTGCTTCGAAACCCCCACATCACTGACCAAATACGACCAATATATGCTAACACACCAAATTTGCGCTTGTCCGAGGCATATAAATGGCGTACAACCTCGGCATCAAAGCCGATGCCGGTCATCAACAAGAACGCTCGTCCATTGGCGAATCCGACGTCCATTTTACCGACCACACCATCAATGATCTGTTGAGCAGCAACGGTCACATCCATTGAAAAACCGGCCTCACGCGCCCACACATTGACCGTACCTATCGGTAACGGTGCTAGGACGACTGACGAGCCAACCATGGCATTCGCTACCTCGTTGACCGTCCCATCGCCACCAGCAGCCACAATTAAATTGTATTGTTGCGTAACCGCGTCACGGGCAAATAGCTCAGCATCACCAGGGGCTGCCAGATACCGCTCATCGACATGCCAGCCATGCGTACGCCACAGCGCCAAGGCATTTTGCAGGGCCTGCGATTGTGCAGCTGCTTGACCGGCATGATGGTTGGCAATCACACACACCCGATAACTCATAAGTAGCTCCCATGAGGGATTTGCGTGTAATACATCTGCCCACGCCAATGTTGGTAGGCAGTCTCAGCACTACATCCTGGCGTTATATTCACATGTGCCAGTACCTGCACGGTATCAAGAAGGGGCAATCCGACTACGTTGGTGAAGCTGCCCTCAACTGCTGTGACCAATGTCCCCGCCATTCCCTGAATCCCATAGGCCCCTGCTTTGTCAAGGGATTCACCAGTAGCGACATAGGCGGCAATGTGATCATCCGTCAGTGACTGCATGGTCACATGACTGACGCACACATGTAAGATTGGCAATCGATGTGGCATAAACAGCGCCATTCCCGTGTAGACCTGATGTGTTTTGCCAGACAACATACGCAGCATGCGATGTGCATCCAGGGCATCAATAGGTTTGTTGAGCACCTGGCCATCAATCACCACAATCGTGTCAGCGGCGAGCACGCATGACTCATCATATGATTGCGCTACATGATACCCCTTGCGCCACGCCCGAATGGTCGGGTGATCATGGAGTGCCACAGACACTGGCGGAAGTACTGCTAACAACTGCGCTTCCGGCAGTGTATCGTGCTCTTCGGCATCACTGACGGCGACCACAAATGGGATCTGCAAGGCGGTGAGCAGTTCAAAACGCCGTGGCGAGCCAGATGCGAGTATGAGTGTTGGTTGCAGTGTCTTTGTATCTGTCATATGGCTTCCATGATAGCAGATTACTCGGTAGTTATACACTCATCGAATACTTATGCAACTATCTGACAGTCCTATGCGTCACATGTGGCATAATAGAGGTACACACACCATCTAATTCTATTCTTTGAAAGGACCTCACATACGATGCAATCACAAGTTGGAGCGGCTCAATCGACCCTGTTACAACGTTCAATGCAACAAGTGTACTTGTGGATGACGGCCGGTTTGTTGGTCACAGGTGCGGTTTCAACCGGCTTGGCAGGTGATGCGAGCATCATGGCGCTGGTCATGAATCCGTTCGTATTTTTCGGTCTGTTTATTGTGCAACTGTTGATGGTTATCGGCTTGAGTGCGATGGTTCAGCGACTGAGTCCACTGACCGCCACAATGATTTTTTTGGGGTATGCCGCACTAAACGGCGTTACACTCACACCAATCTTTTTGGCGTACACGGCCGAGTCGATTGCGTCGACGTTCTTCACCACGGCTGGCACATTTGCGGTGATGGCGATTATTGGTGCCACCACGAAGCGTGACTTAACCAAGCTTGGTAGCATGTTGATGATGGCGGTGATCGGGTTACTGATTGCAACGCTGGTAAACATGTTCTTCCAGAACTCGCTATTCAACTTGATTATTAGCGTGGCCGGCGTGTTGATCTTTGTCGGATTGACCGCATACGACGTGCAAAAGCTCACGCGCATGTCGACGCAGATGCGCAGTGCTGATGACGCACAACGCTTTGCGATTATCGGCGCGCTGACGCTATACCTCGACTTCATTAATTTGTTCATCTACATGTTGCGAATTTTGGGTGTACGCCGCGACTAACCAACACACACTCCGCGCCGCACCACATGCAAATTGTGGAGCGGCGCTTTTTGAAGTCAAATCACGAAATAGTCCAGTGCATTAACGTATCAACCAACAACTGTTGCTCAGCCACACGAATACGACTATGCAGCGTATCAGCGTCATCACTGGGCAACACGGGCACCTCATGGGTAGCAATGACCGGCCCACGATCGACCGCAGGTACGACATAGTGAATGGTGCAACCAGTGACCGGCAGTTGTTGGGCCACCGCATCGGCTACTACGTGCGCACCGCGCAACGCAGGAATTACACGCCCATCGTGCAATCGGTAAATCTCCCCGCCGTCGTCGGGCAACAAGGCCGGATGCTGGTTGATGACGGGTATGGAAAACTGACTCAAGGTCTCGGCGCTCAAGATGCGCATAAACCCCGACAATAATACCAAATCAGGAGCAAACGTGTTGATAACCGCCAATGCCTGTTGCTCCCAGGCGATACGTTGTGACGGCGTCGCCCGACGTGGATAGGGGATGGCACATACCGGCACGCGATGTGTGATGGCGCGCTGAATGCCACCACACTCGGGGCGATCGCTGAGCACCAATCCGACGCGCCAGTCCAGATCACCCCGACTAATCGCATCGAGCACTGCTTGGAGATTTGAGCCGCCACCAGAGACGACAATGGCAATCGTCGGTTGCGTCATAGCAACTCCGACTGACCAATATCGAGCCGATACTGCATTCCTGCAAGCTGCACACAATCGACAACCTGATAGGCAGTCCGCAGTGCACTCGGCATATCATTACCAATACCAATCGCATTTAACACACGACCACCCGCACTTACCAACTGCCCATCAACCATACGCGTCCCCGCATGGAGTAGATAGCCGTTCGTAGGCATCATCTGCTGCTGAATGGTAATTGGATCACCGCTCCGCGGCTGTTGGGGATACCCGTCACTCCCAATGACCACACAGGCAGCAGCCTGATTACGCCATTGGAGCATATCATCGCGGAGTTCGCCGAGAGCCGCAGCATGGAGTGCGGTCAGCATATCGCCATCGCACAGCGGAAGAAGCACTTGCGTCTCTGGGTCGCCGAAGCGCGCATTAAACTCGATGACTTTGGGACCATGCTCGGTCAACATTAACCCGGCATACAGTGCGCCTACAAACGGCATGTTGTGCATACGCATGAAATCGAGCATGGGTTGGATGGTCAACTGCACCAATTCCTGGGCTGTTGCATGACTAATTGCGCGCAACGGAGCGATGGTGCCCATACCTCCCGTGTTTGGCCCCTCGTCATCATCGCGTAGACGCTTATGGTCACGAGCTGAGGGGAGTGGCCAGGCGCGGTGTCCATCACACAAGGCAATCAAAGATACCTCAGGACCTGATAAGCGCTCTTCGAGCAATATGTGTTGTCCAGCTGGGATAGCGGTAATTTGTTCGATTGCGTCGAGCGTCTCAGCGACAGTGTCGGGTACAACAACACCTTTACCGGCCGCTAGGCCATCAGCTTTGACGACAAACGCTTGGTTGGCTTGTGTCACAAACGCGCGGGCATCAGACGCATTATCAAAGGCACGAAACGCCGCTGTTGGCACATTCACGCGTTGCATAATTTGTTTGGCGAAGGCTTTACTGCTTTCGAGACGAGCAGCCGACTGACTCGGGCCGAATACGGCAATCCCACTCGCTCGAAACCCATCAGCCCAACCGGCAGCGAGTGGTGCCTCGGGACCGATAATTACAACGTCCACGGCTTGTGTACGCGTCCACTCAAGGAGTACTGCATAATCAGTGAGTGGCACCAGCGTGCCATACTCGGCCATGCCAGGATTACCAGGAGCGATCGACAGCTGGGTCAATCGAGGAGATGCCGCTATTGCTTTGGCAAGAGCATGTTCACGACCACCACTCCCAATCAACAAAACGTGCATACGCGAATGACTCCAATAGCAGCAATCACAATTCTGACTTTATTATAAATCAGACTACAGATGCAAGGTGGAATTGTTCATCGCATGCGTTTGGGGGTGGAATAAAACGTCGAGACACTAGATCGCGTGACTTCTTCAAGAACGTAGCGTACCGCACTCTTATTGAAATCAACACAACGATAAGTGGCCGATTGATAGCGCGAGCCTTTGGCCATGATATTCGCACACGCCGGCACTAACTCACGTTTGCCATTAGCAAATTCACGGTGGACACGATAGCGCCACGTGCCATCCTCACTACTGGTGTGCCACTCGATGAATGCACCTCGGAGATGACTTTGGGCTCGTAGGTACGTCAGTGTAATTGCTGCGGGACGTGCGCCAATTAATACATTTGTCGAATCGTTGAGTTGGGCAGTACGTGGATCATCAGAACGAGTCGTCCCATCATCGGATGTCACTGATGCTTGATTGGCAATGGTACCACTTGCGGTATTCAGTACGCGCACACTATAGGTGATTATGACTGGATCTGCATACATCAGTGCGCCAATACGTACAGCAATTGTGGCATCGCCAGTAACATTTCCTCGTGTCACTGTGCCATGTGAGGTTCTGACGCTCCCAATAATAATGCGTGTCTTGCTATCGGGAGTATCGTTGAACATTACATTGAGCGCAGTGGTCGTTGACCTATTATTCAATGTAATCCGGTAGATCAGTGAGTCACCTGCATCAACATTGCCATTGTTGTTGATATCATTGCTCAACATCGTCTGTTTAACAACCTCGAGACGTGGATTTCCTAACAGCATTACCACGGTAGGATCAAACCCTACAATCGTACTTGGATCATCTGAACGGATTGTCGTACTAGTGCGTGAGCGTGTAGCACGATACGACATGACTGGTTGATGCGTAATTTGCGCAATAATCGTAGGATTAAGCGTGGACTTAACTTGTGCATCGTAGGTAATCACCACCTGGCCAGTCCGCTGACTTAAGTTTGAAACAGAGACAAGTACTGTAGTATCTCGAACACCGTTCCCCACAGCAATAGTACCCATTGTGGTTGTCACGGTACCAGGCATAAGTTGAGTATTTGCGCCAAATGTATCAATAATTGTCACCCCAGTGGCATCAACATTACCACTGTTGATGCCTGTCACAGTAAATCGCACAATATCACCTGGCGATACCAATCCATCGCCATTCACATCTGTCACAAGTACTGCTTCACAGTACAACTGCCCGTATGGCTCTGCTGTCACAATCGTTTGGGTTTGATCGTTAATGGCAGCCGTCGTCGGATCATCAGACCACTGAGTCAATAAATTGTCTGCAGTTAATGAAGCTTGCACCGCAACTGCCATAACGCGCGGTGGCAATGACTTTTTGATGACAACCCGATAACTTATGTAGACTCGTTGTGCTGGTGCAATATCGGCTAAGTCAATCGTTACTTTCGTGTCACTAGGGAACATCCCCTGCAAGATAGAGCCTGACGATGTCCTTACCGAACCAACTACATACGTGCTATTTTTGTCAGGAACAGCAACGAATCGACCACCAACGACGCTGACAGAACCAATATTCGTAATTATGGCGTTATAAACCAATGTATCTCCGGGAGAAATTCCTCCACTGCGGTCAGCGTCCAAAAAGAGGGAATCCATGAGTGTAATCGTGAGCTTCCCCACGGCTGCAACGGTACGAGTTGTACTCGGAGTAACAGTAATTGTTGGTGTCAACGTCACAGTCGCCGTGTCTGTTGGTGTGCTCGTTGGCGTATTGGTCGCCGTGTCTGTTGGTGTGCTCGTTGGCGTATTGGTCGCCGTGTCTGTTGGTGTGATCGTTGGTGTATTGGTCGCCGTGTCTGTTGGTGTGCTCGTTGGTGTATTGGTCACCGTGTCTGTTGGTGTGCTCGTTGGTGTATTGGTCACCGTGTCTGTTGGTGTGCTCGTCGGCGTATTAGTCGCCGTGTCTGTTGGTGTACTCGTCGGTGTGTTGGTCACCGTGTCTGTTGGTGTACTCGTCGGTGTGTTGGTCACCGTGTCTGTTGGTGTGCTCGTCGGCGTGTTGGTCGCCGTGTCTGTTGGTGTGCTCGTTGGCGTGTTGGTCGCCGTGTCTGTTGGTGTGCTCGTTGGCGTGTTGGTCGCCGTGTCTGTTGGTGTGCTCGTCGGCGTTGACGTGTTTGTTGATACAACAGTAGGCGTAAATGTCGCAGCTACAACACTCCCTGTTGACAAATTGACAAAGAAACTGCCTTCACAAACAGATGTCCCTGGAGCACAATCTTTGATATTTGCATTGGTAGCTGCAGTTGCTAATGATACCGCAGAAAGCCCAATCACCTCAACCGATGTACCAAATGATGACAATGGCACCGAAGCTTCAACGCTTACGGCTGTGCCGTTTGCGCATACTGCTACATTGCAGGTTTGTTCAGCTGATCCGATGGTAGTCAACGTTCCAATCGGATATTCGACTCGAGTGGTAGGAACACCGCTACTATTAAAGAGCACCCATACTTTTGCATCAATAACACCATTTGCTGTACGAGAGATAAATACGCCAAATCCATCACTTTTGATTTTGTTGACATTCGCCGTGAGCGTTTGATCCCAGCGCACATAAAGATTTGTCGCATCTGAAGTAATTGCTGCAGAAGTAATGTCACCTGAACCACCTCCTGCATCAGTGCTACTATCTACAAAGCTTGATACCCCCGACCAGTCCGTTACATCTCCGTCAATGGTAATCGTAGCTGCGCGCACATTTGGAGGTTGCAATGTCACAATAAGCAATCCACACACTAAAACAAGTGTAGTTATCCAAATATGACTATCGTTGCGACGCGTACGATGCGACATTTGCAAATTCCGATCTACCGGATGATCAAATACGTCTTTACAATTATTCATTTATTTAATTATATTACTTATACATTTCTGTATAAATATATTAATAATTACATTACTTTGACACTTTTATGACAACCAATTTGTCTCATGTAATCTAGAAATGTTCACAATCTCTTAAACATGACAAGATTGTCTTATTCACTAACATGGTTATGCTACAATTTTGAGCATACACTAATGATTGAGGAGTGAGCTCAATGAGTAATTCGGCACATCAAATTGACGTGGCTACGCTATTAGCCGATTTACAGCATCGCATCCAGACGAATACGAATGCATCTGGACAAGCAAGTGAGTTAACCAAGGCAGAGCTGACGGCTCTGCATGAGGCACTTCACGAACTCGAACTGACTCGCGTGATCTCATCACATTGGCCAATTGAGGGGCATGGCATAGTAGGGCGCATGGTTGCCGTCATGCAAAAAGTGACACGTCGATTATTACGCTGGTACATCAACCCAATCGTTGAGCAACAAAATGCCTATAATGATGCGGTCTTACGGGCTCTACGCCTACTCGTTGACGCATACCAAGAGCAAAGTCAATCACAGGCACAACTCCCTCCAAGTGCACCGACGAGTACACAGGAGGTGCCACCCATTACTGACACGACTATAGCATCACAGATACAACAACAAATTGCCACAAACGAAGCACCATTTAGTTTGTGGGAACATGAGTTACGCACTGACGAGGACGCACGTTGGCAGATTGCCCGTATCCACGCCCACTGGCCATTACCGGTACGCAAACCAATTGACTATGCGGCAAATGCGATCCACAAAGTACAACGATTACTACTCCGCTGGTATATCAACCCAATTGTCGAACGGATGAATCAGAGTAATCAAGCGATGCACCGCAGTCTGGTGCAGATGAGCACGTATGTAATTGCCATGCGTGTATCACTCGTGATTGACCAAATTCGTCGCCGCCATGAATAACACGATTACAATTGTAAGCACATGGTACGGGCCGGATACTGCGGGTGGCGCCGAGACTGCCGCACGCAAACTGGCCATATCGCTCCAGCAGGCTGGACATGCGGTTGAGGTGTGGGCCACCAATGCGCGGGATTTGTTTGCCCCACATACTCCATACTATGCGGTCGGTCATAGCCTTGATGAAGGTGTGCAGGTGCGTCGTTTTGCGATAAGCCCGCCGCTCGAGAAAGGCGACTTTCCTCCATATATCAAACAGCACAACAGCATACGTACATTACTCAAACATATTCAGCCTGGCGAACTCGAACTGCTGATTCTCTCGACGTTGGCCTATAGCAATGACATGCTACAGGCAATTGCACGTGAGCAGGCACAACGCCGATTCGTGTTCGTACCATACCCATTACCGAGTAGTGTGTGGGGGGTTATGCTTGCGCCGACACAGAGCTATTTGCTCCCATGCATGCATGATGAGCCGTATGCATACCATCGCATTACCCACTGGCAGATGACACACACCAAAGGCTTACTCGCAAATAGTGCTGCAGAACGCGACTTTTTGTTGCGCCAGTATGATCTCCCAACTGAGCGGGTTGTGTTAACTCGATTGGGAATTGATTTGGGTGTCACAGGTAACGGCGCACGATTCAGATCGCAATTCGACATCACTACGCCGATGCTTTTTTTTGCGGGACGCAAAGACAGCACCAAAAACGTGCCACTGCTGATTCGCTATGTGCAGGAGTACATCATGCGTCGTGGCAAATTAGTGACATTAGTATTATCAGGTCGTGATGAACTCGCACTTACTTCGTACCAACGCGCATTTGTGCGCGATGTTGGCTTTTTGAGCGAACAAGAAAAAGCCGATGCATTTGCGGCAGCCGATATCTTTGTGCATGCCGGTACCCAAGAGAGCTTTGCCTTTGTGCTGATGGAGGCCTGGTTACAGGGCCGTCCTGCCTTGGTGAATCGCGATTGCGCGGTCACAGCAAGTGCGGTGGCTGAGGCAGACGGTGGCATGGATTTCAACGATTTTGCTACGTTTGCAGCTGCTCTTGACATTATGCTCAACAACCCGACACTTATCGCTCAGATGGGGCAGAACGGCAAGCACTACGTACTCGAGAACTGTCGCTGGCCCGATGTGGCACAGCGTGTTGCCAACGCTGTCTTGAATGGATAACGGGGGCTGAGATTCATGCGCATTATCATCTGCAATGCCCAAGTACCCTTTGTACGCGGCGGCGCTGAGTTACTCGTTGAGGGCTTACGCGATGCCTTGCGCCAGGCTGGGCACACGGTTGACACCGTCTCAATCCCCTATCGCTGGCAACCGCATCAACACCTGCTTGACAGCATGTTGGCGTGGCGCATGATTGATTTGACCGAGGTTGATGGCAAACCGGTCGATCTGGTCATTGCCACCAAGTTCCCCTCGTACTTTGTGCAACACCCCAACAAAGTGGTGTGGTTGGTACATCAGCATCGGCAAGCCTACGACTGGTATGGCACGAGCTTCTCGGACTTTAGTAATACGCCAGAGGAGCGCGTCCTCCGCGATCAGCTCATCCTCGCAGATACACACGCCTTGAGTGAGGCAAAGGCGGTCTACACCATTTCGCAAAATGTCGCCAATCGACTCAAACGCTTTAATTTTATTGATGGGACTCCACTCTATCCACCGAGCAAATACAGTGGAGAGTTATACGGTGCCGAATACGGCGACTACATCTTGTCAGACGCACGCCTCGATGCGGCCAAACGTCTTGATCTCTTGATTGAGGCGGTGGCATTGATGCAACATCCAATCAAAATTATTATGACAAGCACTGGCCCATTACAGGCACAGCTCGCTAGTCAAATCCAGCATCTTGGGCTACAAGAGCGCGTCATAATGCGTGGATTTGTCAGTGATGATGAGCTCATCAACTTGTACGCACATGCGCGCGCAGTCTACTATGCGCCATTTGATGAGGATTACGGGTTTACGACGGTGCAGGCGATGCAGGCAGCCCGCCCTGTGATTACCACCCACGATGCTGGAGGGACACTGGAGTTTGTCCGCCATCAACACAACGGATTGGTAGTTGACCCTACTCCACAGGCAATTGCCCACGCACTCGATGCATTCGCTGGTGATATGACGTACGCTAAAACATTGGGGGAGCGAGGGCCAGTCAGCGTCGCATCAATTGGGTGGGAGCAGGTCGTGCGGGCGCTAGTCAAGTAATAACGCACCCACCAGCCCAAAGGAGCACCAACTGCTACGCTACACGAGTCGGTTGGGTATGCTGAACGAACCTCTCGCGGGGTGGTTTGGTGTGCAGATGGGGGTACAGCTGTACCCCCATCTGCATATCAAACAAAGAAGTCTTACTTATGGCCTAACATGGAGATGAGCGCAGAGTCCTCACTGGTGAAGGGGGGCACAGATGTACCCCCATCTGCATATCAAACAAAGAAGTCTTACTTATGGCCCAACATCGAGATGAGCGCAGAGTCCTCACTAGTGAGCGGCAAATCAATGCGACCACGGCTACGCGCTGATTCGTACGTGGCAAAGATAATCTCAGTTGCCCGCAGTGATCGCCGCCCTGACAACTCGGGCTCGCGTCCGGTCAACAAGGCATCGACCAAATCAGCTACGCCACGCTTGACACACTGATCACCGTGTAACCCCTCAGAATCAGGAATGACCACCCAGTCACTATCACCCTTGCCCTTGACACGCAGGTGGGTTTGGTTGTCGACACCGACATCAATGATGCCATCAGTGCCAATCATGCGCAGACCAAAGCGTGGACCAGCTTGGTAGCCGGTGTTCATCACCAAGGTGACGCCGTTTTTGAAGCGCGTCATGCCGAAGCCGTGCCGTTCACATGGGACGCCGAAAATCATCTGCGGATCGCGCAAATCGACTTGGCCAATCACCCACTCTGCGTCAGTCTCGTTATTGAAGTAGCAGGCCATGTCGATCCAGTGGGTACCCCAGTCGTACATGTTGTCGCAGACGGCTTCGATGCGCTCGAGAGTGCCAATGCGCCCTTCGTCGAGGAGCTTTTTGCCGGCGCGAAATGGCGTGCCGAAGCGACGCTGGTGATTGAACGTCAACTGCACGCCATTGGCCTCAGCAGCGGCAACCATACGCTTGCTCTCCCCGAACGTGGGCGCCATCGGCTTTTCACAGTGAATGGCACGCACCTTGGCATTTGCAGCGTCAATCACCATGGGGGCATGTAAGTGGGGCCACGTCGAGATGCTGACGATGTCGAGGTTCTCTTTGGTGAGCATCTCATTGTAATCGGTGTAGATTTTGGCGTTTGGACCATGGATAGCCGCGAACGCCTGAGCATTCTCAGCAACCACATCGGCAAGCGCAACGATTTCGCACTTACCCGTCTCACGATAACCGAATGCATGTTGATGGGACATACCGAAACCAGTGGCGCCGTCGCTCTTCCAGGGACGGCCACAGCCGATGATACCTACGCGCAGACTCATACGTTTGTCTCCTTTGACTCACTCTATAAACAACACATTACAACCCGAGCGAACGCAAATACGCCCGACTTTGTTCAGCACTCTCACGCGCACTAGGCAGTTGTGTCACGTCAGTCTCAACTATCAACCAACCAGCAAAATGTGCTTGTTTGAGCAAGGCAAAGACGGCAGGGAAATCAATTGATCCATGGCCAAGCTCTGTCCACACACCGAGGCGCTCGGCACCGCGGTAGTCGGTTTTTTCGGCGCGAGCTTGTGCGGCAGCCGTCGCATTGACATCTTTGAGGTGCATGGTACAAATGCGAGGAGCATACGTTTTTACCATATCTACCACATCACCACCAGCCCACGCCATATGTCCTGTATCTGGCCCTAACCATAGTACATCGGGACTGGTCGACTGCATGAGGCGATCAAGCTCGGCGCGCGTCTCAATGAAGCTACCCACATGATTATGAAAAGCCGCTTTGACGCCATGTGACTGCATGATTTTGCCGACATCAGTAATGGTACGCACAAACTGCGTCCACTCAGGCTCGGTCATACCATCGGCATCGGTCACATGACCGGCGGCTTGCATGCGCGTGCGGCCGTTTTGAACTTTGTTGCCGTCAACATTGGCTGCCACATAACAGGCATCAACGCCGACGTCCTTAGCGAACTTGGCGTAGGTCTCAGTTTGCGCCATGATGACATCGTAGCGAGCCGGGTCCCAAAAGTCACCAGCCAAGTAGCCAGGTGCCGGCTTAAGACCGAAACGTTGCCACATCGCAATCCGATCGGCAGTTGTCGTAGCCGGTTTCGGAAAAGCTGGCGCGCCAGCATACCCGGCTGCAGCGATATCGGCAAGCACCTTCTCTTCGCTCACATCACGCGGCCAGGTAATTTGGCCACATCCAATCTGCCAATCGGTCATAGACCCTCCTTGCAGGTCGGGAGTACTTATTGGTACAAGGTGGCAAGCTTCGCAAAGACGTAATAATTCTTCACGAGGCCATCGATTTCAACCCATTCTTCGTCGGAATGCAACCCTGCCCCAATAGGGCCACAGCATACGGCAGCAATCCCCTTTGCGCTGTAGAATCGGGCATCAGTACCGAAGTGTTCCTTATAAAACTCCGCTTCGTACTCAGCTGCTTCAAGAATAACTTGCTGAAGCTGCGTCACCGCATGATGATCAGTGCTCGTGTTGAGACCAAGACCAAACCCGCGCAGTTCGATGGTTGCATGTTCAGGGAAGCACTTTTTCATGCGTGATACGATGCTCTCCGGTGTCTCTTCGGGGATACAACGAATGTCGCAGTGTAACACCAGGTCCTCCATGATGCGGTTCCCCGCATTGCCTCCCTTGATGATTGTTGGCACACACGTGGTAACAAATTTGGGTTCCGTCGGTGTGGGGAACTGTTCTTCGAGGCGGGCCAACCCATCGCGCAAAATGTGAATCGGGTTGCGACCCTCCCACGGACGAGAGCCGTGCGCTGGCACGCCATGAATGGTAACCGTTACCGGCGCACCACCCTTGTGCATATGACAAATGTTGAGGTCTGTGGGCTCTGCTGTGATGAAGAAATCGCAGGTAAATCCCTGCTCTTCGAGCAGGTAGCGCGTGCCGTGGAACCCGCCAATCTCCTCATCAGTGACGAATTGGAAGCTGACATCAGGCGGCTCGGGCATCTTAGCCAAATCCTGAGCGAGGCGAATCAACACAGCAGCGGCACCCTTCATGTCTTGGGTGCCACGACCATACATGCGATCACCCTTGATGAACGGATCAAACTGATCGGGGCGAGCCGGTACGACATCCAAATGGGCGTTGAGCACCAGCTTAGCGTGCTTTTGGCCGCGAAGCGAGTAAACGAGAGATGGCTTATCACCTGAATTAAATTCATAGAATACGCCGCGCGGCACATCTTTGAGGGCGTGTTTCACATAGTCAATCGCGGCTTTGAGTTGATCTGGGCGATCAAGCGTCGAGGGAATCCGCACCAAATCCATGGTCATCGTCACTAATGCATCACGTACGTCGGTCACCGTTGTCCTCCTCACGTTTGGTGCACACTTTACACCGTTAGTCTGCGGTATCCTCAACATCGGGTTCATCTGGTTCGTCGCCGAATACTGGCATCACGTCCGACCCATCCGACCCAGCAATTAACAACACAAATTCGCCCTTGATTGCCCGACTCGCCAACACCGACTTGATGTGGCTGAGCGGGCCACGCCATACGGCCTCGTGGAACTTAGTCAAATCATTCGCTAAGGCAGCCTGGCGATCGCCATAGACAGCCATTGCGTCATCGACCAGGGCAGCAATACGGTATGGGCTTTCGTAGAAAATAAGCGTGTGTGGGGTATGCAAATCCTGCGCCAACCAACGCTGACGCGCACCTGATTTGCGCGGCGGGAAGCCGCGATACGTAAAGGCATGCACTGCCAGCCCCGACACAATCAAGGCAGGAATCATGGCGACCGGACCAGGGATGGCCGTCAAAGGTAGCCCCTCGGCGAGCACACGACGTACCAGTACGAAGCCGGGATCTGAGATAGCAGGAGTACCAGCATCGCTGACGAGCGCAACAGATTTGCCCTCACGCATCATGCCGATTAAACGTTCGGTGACCTGCTTTTCGTTGTGTTCGTGGCAGGCGAGCATCGGCTTGTGGATGTCGTAATGCTTGAGCAAAATCAGCGTTTTGCGCGTATCTTCACTGGCGATAATATCGACAGAGCGCAACGTTTCGAGCGCACGCATGGTGATATCGCCGAGATTTCCAATTGGTGTGGCAACGAGGTATAGCATGCAGGTATCATACCATTAAATCTAAACAGACTGTCACGAATCTCTATCCCTAGCCCAGATAAATCCCACAATCAGACGCATCCAAATCAGCACAATACAGGCGATCAGCAAGAACACGGGTGCCATGTCAGGCGTAAGCCACAGCACGAGCGCAGTGATTGCAGTTACCACACCGCCGTACCCGCACGCATCACTCCAGAGCTGACGCCGAGATCGCAAATACACGGGCAGTGCTAGATTCGGCACACTCACTATGAGGAGCGCAGGCAGCGCCACGCCGATTAAGGCGAGGAGAGAGCTGTCAATCGGGTTCCACACGATACGCCCAAACATGAGTCCAACCGTCAATACTATTGCACTCAAAATAACACGCAACAAAAAGTGATTGAGCACGACATTCATACGCTGATAAATCTGTCGACCTACTACGACGAGCGATTGCAATACGCCCATCTGATCATTAAGTAACACCACATCGGCCACTTGCCGCACGGCTGCACTCCCCGATTGCATGGCCACCGCCACATCGGCCTGTTTGAGCGCCAACAGGTCGTTTACACCATCACCAACCATGGCCACACGTTGTCCAGCACGTTGTAATGCGGTGATAATCCGCTGTTTATGATCGGGCGTCACCCGACCAAAGACGTGTACGTGGCGCACCAGAGTATCAAGCGATGCATCATCAAGTTCATCTATCTGGTTGCCATGGACGATTGATGGCGACGCAATCCCCGCCTGACGCGCAACCTGTGCCACTGCCACAGGATCATCACCAGAGAGGACATACAACACCACACCGGCATCGGCAAACTGCGCAATAACCGATTCGACCGCATCGCGCATCTCATCGACTAATACGACAACACCATATGGGACGCACGCATCTGGCAGACGGGGATGTTCGGAAATAGCGGTCGTGTCAATTGCATCGAGTGGTGCATATGCCAACAAAACGACACGTGCACCGTCGGCTATGGCATCTGGCGCAAATTCTATCTGCCAATCATCGATCAAATGAGGACGAATAATGTCGGGCGCCCCTAGGACCCACACGCCACTCGGCGTCACGCGCATACTCCACTTGCGCATCGAGTCGAACGGCACACTCGCCAACTCGGGCTCGGGCGGTGCGGATACAACCGTAGCAATGGCCTGCGCAGTACGATTGGCGGCACCGTCGGCAGCCACATACCGCCCCAAAGCATCGGAGAATTCGACAGCAGAGACCGCCAGCGGGCGCAATTCATCGACCACCAACCGATTGGCCGTGAGCGTGCCGGTTTTGTCAAAGCAGATGGCATCAATATGTGACAACGACTCAACAGCGGCAAGCTGTTGCACCAAGCCGCCGTGGCGAGTCATGGTCACCGCCCCGAGTGCATAACTTATCGTCAGCATCAAGACCAACGCATTGGGAATAAGCCCAGCTACGACGGTCAACTGGGGTACTAACGCATCAAACGGCACCTCGATCCACCAGGCACGAACACCGACTACCCCCATCAAGATAATCGTAATCACCACGATGATGCGAATAACCAGTTGCACCTCGTCGATGAGTGGGGTGCGTATGACTCGCATCTGTTGTGCCTGGCGATTGAGCTGCGCCAACACGCCGTCAGTGGTCGTCACCTGATACCATGCAGCACCGGTCACACAGGTTGCGCCAGAGACCAACGGTTCACCAGCATGGCGTCGCACGGGTTCGCTTTCGCCGGTTAGTAACGCCTCGTCCATTGCACACGCATCGGCAACTAATACGTCGCCATCGGCCACAATCACGTCACCCGGACGCACCAATACCACATCGCCAACGACGACTTGTATCGGATCAACCGTGACCAACTGCTGATCGCGCCAGACAGTAACCGGTGCGAGGTTGGCCGCCCGTATGCGATCAAGCGCCAGCCGCGCCCGAATTGATTGCACAGTACTCACGACAACATTCAGCAGTACGACAAGACTCGTGGCAAATGCATCGCGCAGATTGCCGAGCGACCAGAGCGTAGCCGCTAGGCTCAAAATCACGATATTCAACGTGGTGACTACATTGGCGACGACGATGGCACTATATGTGCGGACGCGACGCCAAACCGTCAGGATTGGTGATTCATGGCGTTGCAGTGCAACAGCATCACTCTGTGTTAACCCCGCCACTGGCGGCGTTGGTGGGAGCATGGGCGCATCATCTCACAAAAATCATGAACGCAGAGAGTACTCTCTACGTTCATGATAACGACGTTTGATTAACGTTTGCCTAAACAGCGTTAGCGCAATACGATTTGATCCCACTCAGCCACCCATGCATCGCGATTGCTGGCAATCGTGGCAGCGTCGAGTTGCTTCGTCACCGTTGGAATCGGAGCGTGTGCGACAAACAACTCGGGAATTGTCCCCTTTTCACTGGCCGGATAGACGAACATCTGTAATGGGATATCGTTTTGAAATGGTGCATCTACCATGAAATCAATGAACTTCTGCGCTAACTCACCCTGCGCCGTCCCCTTGAGGATACCGGCGTACTCAACCTGACGGAAGGCACCAAACGCTACATTGCCCGTCGGTGGCTCAGTCAACGCGCCTTCACTGAAGTAGAGCTCAGCTGCGGGGCTCGTTGAGTACGATACGACGAGCGGTCGTGGCCCCTTGCCACTTGAGCCACTGAAATGCGTGTAATAGGCGGTTGACCAGTCATCGGCCACGAGCACATCATTGGCCCGCAAGCCACGCCAATACTCCTGCCAGCCGTCAGGGCCAAACTCAGCCACCGTGGCCAAGAAGAAGGCCAAACCTGGCGATGACGTGGCCGGGTTCTCCACCACCAACTTGCTCTTCCACTCGGGCTTGAGCAAATCAGCTAAACTCTGCGGTGGCTCGAGCCCGGCCGCCTCAAGGGCGGCTTTGTCGTAATTAATCAGCACATAGCCGAAGTCAATCGGCACCAGTGG